>JAJYDY010000044.1 GCA_021790455.1 Microcaldota archaeon
AACAAGAAACGTGGAGTACTTCATCGGTTCTACCTTATTGAACCGAAGGAGAACGCAGACCTCGACAAACTTGCTGATGGTTTGATCAGCCTTAAGCCTGTCGAAGAGGTGCTTATTGCAGATGGGAACTACGGCCTTGTCGTGAAGGTGCGTTTCCAGATTGGAAAAGAGCCATCCAATGTAGTGGACTTTATAACGAGGAAGATAGGCAGCAGGTTCGGCACCCTGGACAGCTATTATCAATACAGGAAGTGAGCTACCTCAGGGTTACAGTCTCCGCCTTTGAGTTGTCTTTCTGTATCACGACAGCAGTGCCGTATGCCACCACTTCTGTCATCACTCCGCCCATGTCGGAAGAATCGAACCTCATGTCAACTATCGCATTTGCGCCCGACTGCTTCGCCTCATCCATCATGCGCTCTATCGCATGCTCCCTTGCTTCCTTAAGCATCTTCGTGTATGCGCCTATCTCACCCCCTACTATGCTCTTCAGCCCGGCTGAGATATTGCCCCCGATTCCCCTGCTCCTGACGATTATGCCGAATACGGGCCCGATCACTGATGTTATCATGTTTCCAGGGACATAATTCGTGGTTACGACTGACACTCCATTAGTTTTTGCATCTGCCAAGATATCACCTAATCGTAATTTCCGCTGATCAAGCCGCTTTTGCCTTGAGCGTTCCCCGCTCTGTGTGGTGGAATCCGCTCTGCGGGTTAGTGTAGTTTATAAGGACAAATCCGCTGTATATCTGCCCCGGAAGCAGGGACGCTACACTGCCATTCTGGTAACACTGCATCGAGAGGGTGGTGTTGCCACCTATCCCAAGCACTATGGGGCTCGGTACAACCATATTGGTAAGTGTGCCCATGTTGTTGCATCCATATGCAGTGATGGTTATCTGCGTCTGCAGCGACTGCTGGACGTTTATCGATAGGGTGCTGTTCGACGCGTAGAGCACTGCACTGAGGCAGCCGAACTCAGCAGGGAAGATGCAGGTTGTGCTGATCGTCGGATTGAATATTCCAAGGCGCCAGAGGGCAGCCACCACCACGACTATTATTAGGATAGCCCATCCATAAGTGGTAAGGTACTCGATTGCGCTCTGCGCCCTTCTGTTTTTCGTTACTGTTTCCATAAACAACTCCATTAATGCAACGTTGCAACTATTCCGTCTATTATCCCATTTACTCCGAGCCCTCCAGTCGACTTCACCGCAATCCTGTGGCTGAGCACCGGCCTTGCCAGGAATTTAACGTCGTCTATATTCATCTCCTTCCTTCCCTCTATCAGCGCCTTCGCCTTCCCGCAGCGCATGAACGATATCTCAGCTCTTGGGCTGCCTCCCATAATAACGTGTATGTCAGTCCTCGTGGCGTTCACCATCTGTGTTATGTACTTCGCGACCTCGTCGGGCATGATGATATCATTCACCATATCCTGGTATGAGATTATGTCCTCGGTGCCTATTATCTTCTGCGTTTCCACCTTCATCTCGCGCTCCTTTATCCTTAGCATCGCCTCCTCCTCCTCCATTGTAGGATACCCTACTGCAATCCTCATCAGGAACCTATCAGCAAGAACCTTTGGTATAGGAACCGTTCCTTCGATGTTGAGCGGGTTCTGCGTAGCGAACGCTATGAATGGCTTGTAAAGAGGAAGCGTCGCGTTCCCGAGGGTCACCTGCCTCTCTTCGAGGGTCTCGAGCAGCGCTGCCATGGTCCTCGGAGGTGACCTGTTCAATTCATCGACAAGTAGTATGTTTGTGAAGACGGGGCCCTTCTTGAGCTGGATATTGTTGTTCTCGTCGAGGTAGGTGTAGCCGACTATGTCCCTGGGAGTAAGGTCTGGGGTTCCCTGGATTCTCCCGAACTCAGCCTGGATGGAGTCGGAAAGCGTCTTCGTCATGGTGGTCTTTGCTACGCCGGGGACTCCTTCAAGGAGGCAGTGGCCGTTCGCGACAAGCGCTATGAACATGAGCTCTATCACGTCGGACTTTCCGGAAATCTTCTTCCTGACCTCCTTCAATACCGCCTGGTACGCTGACTGTGGATCCATCATGGACGATCAACTAAACTATAAAAGAAAGGGATGCTTATAAATCCTTTGCTGTGGACCTTCTTGCAATCTATTATATTTTGAAAACAGAGTAGTTTCAGTGGTACAATGACTGAAACGAGGAGCAGCCTATTGAGTAGCATAACAGTGACAAAGGACATAACACAGGATGAATATGCAGTAGCACAGCTTTTTGCAGTGTATCTTGGATGCGCTTCTGAGAAGGGGATAGAGAAGACAGCGGAGCTCGCTGGACGGAAGGCGGGCGGACTTGCAGGCAGGGCGTTCACACTCGATGACTTTTTGGATAACGGACTAATCGCCAAGTTCGGTGATGGATTCTATCTTATAACAGACCGCGGGGCGAGCGTTGTCGAGATAATGAAGGAGCTTGATGAGAATTGGGAGGAGCTGTTCGATGCGACAAAGGAGTCGAGGAAGATAAACGCTGAGCATGCGTTCCTTGAGATGCTCGCAACGTTCGGATACGGAGGAGGTGCGCCGCGCAGGATTGCGCAGCTCATCGCAATAGGTAAGAAGGGAAAGTGCGACGTCACAACCGCCGCGAAGATATTTGGAATGGAGGAATTCACGGCTGATTTCAACTGGAAGGAGCTTGAGGGACTAGATCTTGTTATGGTAACGGAGAGCGGCGGAGTAAAACTCTCGACAATAGGAGAAGAGGTATATAGAAGGCTGATATCGAAGAATCACGCTGAAGGAGACATGATCGACGCGATGGTGGAACAGGCAAACGCGCTTATCTCTCCGGAACCAAGGAGCACGGAAGCAACAGGCTGATTACTGGACTACTGCCCTCTTCTTTAGAGCCTTTTCCAGCATTGACTTCACTACTATAGCCTGGTTGTGCCTGGTGTCCTGCGTTGCATACAACAGAGTAAGAGGGTCGTTGGTGCGCGCAAGGTCGACGAGGTCTTCGAAAGCAGGATTCTCCTTCAGTTCCTTGACATATTTCTCCTTAAACTTTACCCACTTCTTCGGGTCGTGAGCGAACCACTTCCTCAGTTCATCGGTAGGGCCGACGTCCCTGAGCCAGATGTCGACATTGGCGGTGCTCCTTCTCACTCCCCTCGGCCATAGCCTGTCAACGAGGATCCTCAGGCCATCTGTGACCTCTGGTCTCTCATAAATTCGCTTTAGCTTAATCATGGTCCTCCGCTAGCAATTCTCATGAAACCTTTTTAAGCCTTGGTTTTCCAGCTCACCATGACTGATTTTACGGGAGAGCCCCGTCAAAAGAAAAAATGATAAAGTATTTAAAACAGAATGTAGCATCTAATTACGTAAACGCGACCTAAATGGTGAATTAAATGGGAATTTTCAACAAGCTAGGAGGAGTACTTGGCACACAGAAGGAAATGAATGTGGAAGAGTGGATGAATTCAGAGGAAATGGAAAATGTAGACGTTATGAGCGAACCCGCAGACTTCTACGTAAAGCCACTCGCACTGCAGCAGGAATCCGACCTGGCGGTCATACAATCAGAGCTCCAGAAGAAGAACATAATACTTCTCAATGTCTCTGAGATGGCGAAGAGGCCGAACACGCTCAAGACCATGATCGACTCGCTCAAGCAGTATGTCGAGAAGACAAACGGCGACATAGCAAGGCTCGATGATGAAAAGATACTTCTGACACCTTCAAAGGTTAAGATAATAAAGAACAGAAGGCCAGCACAGAAGAAGTAATCCTTCTTTTGTCGCGTTTTAATTTTTATTTTCTACTTCTTTTACTTTTAATCAATCCTCACGTCAATGAAAACTTTTTAAAGCAGCTGATACAATATTCAGCATGGCGAAGAGGAAAAAAGAGGAATATACTGTTTCGGAGCAAGACACCGCTTTATACGGCGCTCTTCTCATGTCCGTTGCCGCTGGTGAAGGCGACGTATTCGGGTATGTAAACATAAAGAAGAAGATGCACCCAAATTTCAACAGCATTGTCGTTGACTATAGAAATAGAATTGCAAAAAAGGGCAGGCACGACAGCTTCATAGCAACGAATACGCCGGAGAACATAAAGGTCGTGCATAGCCACTTCAGCAACCCGACCTGGATAAACCATTTTTCTGCCAGGTTCATACCAGAGCATCTCGTGAATGTAGATGCTGACTTTTATTTATGGGATGGAAAGGTTGGCGTTGCTACCTTTTCCGGTGAAAAGCTGCGCATAGATATTTTTGAGAATCCAACCATATTTTCACTTTACAAACAGTTCTTTGATGTGCTGTGGAACGTGGCATTGGAAGAGCCATTATTCTTTGGACCGAGGACATCCAAGGAAACAGCATTGGAGCGTGAGCTGTACCTGAAAAACGATGACATAATTAACCTGACGGCAAGCTACCCCTCTGGGATAAACCCGAGATGGATCGAAGAATATAGGAAACGCGCCGGTGAAACGCTACATGAGGCAAAAAGCAATGAGCTGATTATCAGCGTCAAGAAATACTTTTCAAATGTTTTCAAGACAGAGAGCATACAGCTCATCCCAACAGCTACATATGCGCTTCTCATTGCAATAGACTACGCGATAATAACACCCGGGGACGAAGTGATAATGTTTGAACCAGGATACGATGCCTACCCGAACATAGTTAGATCATTGGGAGGGAACATAATCTTTGCCAAAAGGCACAAGGACTTCAGCCCAGATATCGAAGATCTTAGGAAGAAGATCACAAAAAGGACTGTAGCAATAGTGCTTACAATACCAGAGAACCCGCTCGGGAAAATCCATGCGCAAAAGACCATAGAAGAGGTAGCCAAGCTTTGTGACGGGAAGCGGCTGCTGATCCTGGATTGTGTATTCTCTCAGATAACTCCTTTCGGCGCAAAAGTACCGCTAGTAACAGAGATGAAACTGCCACACACGCCAGCCTATCTGGTTATCGGTGACACGGGAAAATTGCTCGGATTGGACGGCTCTAAGTTTGCGTGCATCGCTTATTCGAAGGATGTCGAAGAAAGGCTGCTCCATAG
>JAJYDY010000012.1 GCA_021790455.1 Microcaldota archaeon
TGAGTCTAGAAAACGGACATCTGAGGACGCCGTACCAGGCATTCCTCGAGAAAATGCGAAAGAATAAAAGGTGAGAATGTGAAATCAAATTACCGAGAGAACATTAATTCAGGACAATACAAATCCCAACAAAATTAACATATTTTCTTACTCTTTTGCCCCCTCCCAATACCTGCCCATCTCTGACTTTAGCTGAAAAAAGAAAAGGGTCAGGAGCTGGAAACCCCAACTCCTGCCGTAAAACCTGTCAACCATAGCTAAGTTGACCTCGATTTTGTCTGTGTGTTTTCTTTCACCGGCGCCGCTTCTCCCCCTTCCGATCTTAGGTGGACGTCTTTTCCTATCTCCAGGAGCGTTTTGCCCATGCTCTTTGGATCAGTCATGCCGGCTGCTATCTTTGTCATGTCCTCTGAGGTTAGCCCCAGTGTTTGTGCCATCTGCATCAGAGCAGCCCCCTCTTTTGGCCCAAGTCCCAGCTTACCGAAGATTCCGCCGCTCAGCAGCTCTTGGCTGTCGCCACTGATTATGTTTATGCGTGCATTCTCAGCGACTTTTCCGCCAGCATTTGCATAAGCTATCATGATTGCGCTTATCGTATCAAGCAGCTTCGCTCTGAATGCTCCGCTCTCTTCGTATTTCTTCTGGGCCTCAGCAAGCTTCTCGGTACCATTTGCCTGACCTACTGCCTTTGCCTCTATAGCCGCTCCTTCTCCTTTTCCGACCAGCTCGGCTTTTGCGCCCTCTCCTTCTCCGATCAGCCTCAGCTTCGCCCCTTCTCCGGCGCCTTCCAGTTCAGCCTGCTGCTTTGACGCCTCTGCTCTCAGAATCGTCTGCTGCCTCGCAGCTTCTGCCTCAAGGATGGTCTTTTGCTTCGCAGCGTCGGCATTGGTCACAGTTACCTGCCTGTTGATGTCTGCGGTACCCACATCGAGCTTTCTCTTGGCCTCTACTATCTGGGTGTTGGCTTCCAATGTCCTCAGCTGTATCTCCTTCTGCTTCAACTGGTCGGCTACGCCGAGCGTCTGGTCCTTCTCAATCACCCTCTTTCCTGCGGTCTCCTGGGACTCGGCTTCCGCTATCCTCGCATCCCTGTCCTGCTGGGCCTTTACAACTCTGGCTCTCCTGTTCTCCTCCGCGACCTTCACTTCCGCGTCCGCATTAATCACTGCAGCTATCTTCCTCTCTATGTCGTGGATGATTGTGCTGTTCGGCACATCCTTCAAGTTCTGGATTTCCAAATCAGTCAATTCAAGCCCCCAGAGCGGAAAGACGTCCTCTACCTGCTGCGCTATCGACTGCTGGAGCCTTTTCCTGTCCTTATATATTTCCAGGATTGTCTGCTGCGTTGCTGTGGTCCTGCAAACTGCTTCAAGGATCGCCCTGAAGTCTGCAGCAAGCTGGCTCTCAGAGATCGCGCCACGCCTATCCTCATACCTCACT
Source organism: Microcaldota archaeon (assembly GCA_021790455.1). Lineage (GTDB taxonomy): Archaea > Micrarchaeota > Micrarchaeia > Micrarchaeales > Micrarchaeaceae > JAJZYD01. The sequence goes on from JAJYDY010000012.1 coordinate 1,441, forward strand.
TTCTCTTTGCCGATGTTGGTCCTTTCCGCAGCGAGCATTGGATCATTTATATGGACGAAGCAGACAACATCGCACTGGAATTCTGCCATGTTGGAATCGTTCAATTTGATTCCCTGAACCTCCACTCGCAGGTTTTCAAGAGGTATCCTATGCACTTTTGTAAATTTGCCATAGGATGGATACTCTGGATTCTGCCTTCTGGGTACCCTCTTATACTCTCCAGGCTTAGTCACCAGCTTTGTTGTTTTGTCTATCTGCGGAGGGGAAACTTCAATTATGTCCTCCTTTCTTGAGGAATACTCCTTTTTCCCAAATCTGTTTACTACTATTACCGCTTCATCTACCGGCACAACCTTATGGACTCCCAAAAGGATTGCCAACCTGCTGCTGGTAATTTGTGGTACGCGCCTCGGCGTACTAGTTTTTTCCTCTGTGTTTTTTTCTTCGGTCATTTTCTCACCAATACGAAATGACCTTTGCCCGATATTTAAGGAATACTAATTGTTTAAAGATTTATCTTTAAGTTTGACTTTTTGTAAAATTATCGTCGAAACCGATTAGGTATCAATACCAGGGAAAAGCCGAAAAACGTATAAAATGAGCGGAAAAAATCAAATTTATTTGAAAATATTTGACCAAATGTAAAGTTTTATATATTTCTAGGGAGAGATACAATCATGGACTTCTATTCAAAAACGGAGAAGATAATACTTGGCGCGCTGAGCGCAAATTCAAGGAGATCGGTCACTGAGCTCGCGAAGGAGGCGAAGTGCTCGAGGGTAACAGCCATAAAGAACCTGAAGAGGCTTGAGGAGAGGCTCGATATCAGGTACACGCTTGAGATAGACGAGAGCAAGCTGGCGGGATGTGAGAAGCATATACTGGTAATAAATTTCCTGAAGAAACCGCCACTGGCCTTCCTGAAGAAGCTCTTCAAGAACGATGAATATGCCGAGGAGGTCTTTTTGCTGGATGGATCCTATGACCTTTTCATATTCGCATGGGCGGGGGATCCATTGAGTTACATTAAATGGGAAACGTACATGGCATCGGAGCTTTCCGAGTTCAAGCCCATAATAAAGTCGTCGGAGCTGATATTAGATCGCTTCGGGTTCTGGCCGTTGAACGATTCTTTCATTGATGAGCTGCATGAATCCATAAAACTTGACAGGATGGACAAGAAAATACTCACCCTGCTTAACGAGAATTCTAGGATGCCGATATCCAGGATAGCGGAAAAGGTAGGAGTCAGCAGGAGCACCGCAAGATACCGTCTATTTAGGCTGATGAAGACTGGAATAATAAAGAGGTTTACATTGGCAGTGCAGAATCCGCCGCAGAAATGTCAGCTGCTACACTTCATAAACTACACATTCAACAAGGGCATAGGCGACAGGCTGGTCGAGATAAGGAAGAGGTATATGGCCCTAGATGACGTGGAACCCTCGATGCTGACCACGATGCAGATCGTTGCCGCGCTGGGCGGCAGTTTCAGGTCTTTTGGGATGTCCATTTCCGATACCGAAGGGAAAGCGATAAGCAATGTGATTGAACTGAACCGAAGAGTATTCCTGAAGGACGACCCAGAGATCACATACGCGAGAGTCACAAAAGTCATAAAGGGCCTTCTGCCCATAAGGAACTTGAACATCAAGACAAACTACATAGCTGTAGACTGGACGCCAAACGATTGAGCTGGCACAGCGCTTATTACAAAATCGCTCAAATGTTAGAATATCCAGCACCGGGAGAAAAATTATAGAAAAGTATCTGTCAGCAAGGCCAACGCCGCGCCAGCAGTGCCAATTTCTAGTCCTAGAGCCCTGTGGCTCAAGGCTTTCATTGTTTATGCTTTGCGCGTGATTTCCCTTCTGCTGAGTCCAAAGCTGTGCTCTAATGGCCTAAAGTCAAAATTCTAATGCCAAATATCTTTGATAAAAAGAAGAAAATAAAGAAATAAAATAAATAAAAATAAAAGGTTGCGCTTAGGCGATTATCTCTCCTACAGCGAATCTCTCCTTTACTTCTGAGATTCTTACCTTTACCTTCTGGCCCTGCTGTGCGCCCTTGATAAAGATGACGAATCCATCCTTCTTCGCGATTCCGTCGCCCTTCGAAGCAACTGCTTCGATTTCAACTTCGACTTCGTCGCCAGGCTTTACAGGCTTTGGTGCACCGGAACCGGCATACATGCCGCCTCCCCTGCCTCCTCCTCTTCCGCCGCGTCTTTCATAGCCCCCTCTGGAGCCTCCTTCCATTCCTTCGTCTTGGTCCATTCAATTCACTTTCTTGTTTTATGTTACGTAGAATTAGAGCTTATCTGCCTTCCTTCTCCGTGATATAGTGTTGTTAGTGATAATATAAAAAGGCATAGGTATCGGGTGTCGGCGCCATTGCCGTCGCAACCGCCCCTACTGTTTGAATGCATCTGGATTGCACTCGAGCTCATTTAGCGCATCGATCAGCGTTTCCATGTAGGCGCTAAGGCAGAGGTGCAATATGTCCGCCTGCGGCTGGTTATCGATGTTACTGCAGTTGTATCTCAGGTGGGACAGCTCCGGATCCGGACCTGCAGAGCAATGGGCACTTATCTTGAATAGAGGGCCGCCTTCCATCCAGTATATCTCTAGATTTACGGGATACTGCTTGAGGGTCTCGGCAAGCCTTTCATCAACGGCGTCCATCACGGACACCCTGAAGGTCTTGCTCTCCATGAGCCTTTCTCGCCACTTCTCGAACTGCTTCGGAATGCCTACTGTGACCCAGCCCTTATTGTATGTGGTGTTCTCACTCTTGGTCGGCCTGTATTTCTCCTTGTCGATTACTGGCTTCCTGAGAAATGCTTCGGGGCAGGATGTCCTCAGTGCGGCCCTAAGCTCCATCAGCAGCTTCCCAAGAAGGTCCTGTCCGCGCCTGCCCCAGACCATGTCTGTAGGGCTGTCCTCATGCAGTTCTGCATCACCCGTTGCAAGCAGCATCTCACGAAGGTCTAGGTTCTGGATGAATTTCGCATAGAGCGCCTTTCTCATCACTTCAACACGGTTTTTCTCCCAGTCCGAGTCAATGTCTTCCTGCTTTATGATATGTGCCGCTCTCTTTGAGTACGACGCGGTTGGCGCATTCCTTATCCATTCCCTTAGCGCGGGAGTTCTTGCCTTTTGGCTCTGGAAGTAGTGCTCTGTGCTGCTGTACTCCTTCCCCTCTATGGTTATTTTGCACGGGTAGAAATTCGAGAATTCTATGTTCTTATGGTCCTTCCAATAAAATAGGATTGCGCCGTTTGCGCCTGCCTCCCTTCCCCGCGCTGTACCCGTAAAATCACGCTAAGCGTGTGTCCAAACTAATATTTCTATGTTCTGGTTGTACGCGCTTTTCCCGGCCGCAGGATATTTATTAATTTCCGGTCAATTATCCTGCGATAGAATGGCAGAAGAAGCTAAGAAAAAAGAAAGCGGATTCAAGCCTGCATATGCGATTGCGATGGCGATCGCTGCGATTGCGATTATAGGATTGGTTTATATGGCTACGAACAGCGGAGCGGCATCCGGACCTGTCGTCACGATTGGCGACAATATAAGCGTTTACTACACCGGCACTTATACCAATGGCACGGTATTTGATTCCAATGCCGGAAAGGCGCCACTCAACTTCACGGTCGGTTCAGGTCAGCTTATCAAGGGATTCGATGACGCTGTTGTAGGGATGAAGCTGAATGAGACAAAGACCGTGACGATACCGGCAAACGAGGCTTACGGAGAGGCGAACCAGAGCCTTATAGTCGCGGTTCCAAGGAGCGACTTCAACAACCAGACAGTAACAATAGGGATGATTGTCTCCACAAGCAGGGGAGCGCAGGGCAGGGTCACCGCAGTAAATGCTACAAATGTTACGGTAGACTTCAATTCACCGCTTGCTGGGCAGACGCTGGTGTTCAAGATTACCGTGGTTTCGATAAAGAAATAGCCCAAAATCCCTTGTTGCTTTAAAGAACATCGCGCAAACGATCGTTGCGCATCTCCATCACTCTCCTTCCTAAAGGCGGTGAGAGGGCCATGAGCTTATCGTATGCAGCCTTCACCTCCTACACATCCCTTATACTGTGCCATGTCCCTTGTAAAGCGACATTCGTCCACGCCCTCAATGCGGCTTCAGCTTCGGACACTGCCTTCCTAATTGGAGCAAGGTCCCTCTCTATGCGGAATCTCTCTTCCTGTGCTGTACCGCCATTACCTGCCGTGCACTCCAAGTAGCGCCATACCGCTTCCAACATCCTCTGCGCCCTCTCCATTTGCTGACCCGATCGCAGCGCGTATCTTATTAACCTCCTCCTGCACAAAGTCAGAAACCGCAGCCTGCGCCTCGCTTATTCCCTTCTCTACCCTTATCCTCTGCTGGACATCATCACCCTCAATCTTGGCCAGCAGCTTCAGTTTTTCAGAATATTTTACAGCCTGATCCGCTATCCCGTCTTCTATGGAGTCCTTGAACTCCCTTATCTGTTTATCAGTCAAGAGCTCAGCTCCTGTCGAGAGCATTACGTTAAGCCGCGGCAGGGTATTGACTACTATGGCCATATGCGCATTATCAACGGCCACGGCTGACTTTGGTTTTTCTTTCTTAAGTGTTTTTTCGCTGTCTTCTATGAAGTCGGTGAAGTTCTTGCTTATATATTTCCCCCAGTTTTCAAGGCCTTTGTATACTATTTTCATATCATTATCCGTGCGGTTTTGCACCTCCTGTTTAATTGCTGCTTGGAATGCAATTGGCAGACCGCCACCAACCCTGACGTTGCTCTGGGCTTCGGGGGTGTTCGTAGTTCTCCACTGCGCATTCAGCACCCTGAGATTTAAGGCCTTCGCCTTCCTCCTTACCTTTCTCTCTATCTTTCCGTTAAGTTTAGCAATAAACTCCGACTCCTTATCCAATAATCCGCTTTTATCAAGCGAATTCACAAGATTAAAGAAAGCCAGAATCTGCTTGTTTACGGCATCAAGATCCTTTTCCGTAGGTGCCTCTAGTTCTGAAACGTTCTTTACAAGCCTGTCTGCTGATACTCTTATCCTGGTAATAATATCTTTCTTAGCAGTTCCGGCTACGTCTGGAGTCCTCGCCATATCCACATCCCCATTCTGCATAATATAATACGCGTTGCATTTCATATTTAAGGCTTCTGCCTTTCGCTTCCGCCTGCAGGAATAGCATCATCTCGAGAAAGCGCTTCTGCCCTTGCGCGAGCAAACGAGTTCACTAGAGTTCTCTTGAGCAGGTCAATATCAACGCCATCGACCGTGGTATTGCTGCAGGCTGCACCATATATCTCAAACACCAGCCTGATCCTCTCTTCCTCTCCAAAACTAGAGAATCCGGGAAAGCGCCATATGATCTCATGCGTTAAGCGCGGCTCGATAGTGCCAAACCTCTCAAGTACGCGCCAGAAATACTCCACCCTCTTCGCGCCATCTTCAATATTTTCTAAGGGAGTTTCACCATTATAGGTGCCGTCCTTCCTTCCGGCTAAAATATATTCGAGCGCCGCTCCGGCGCTTATAGCGATTATATTACTGGCTTCACTATTAAGATTTGAAAGCGACACCTGCAGGTGTTCTATATAAGTATCATCAAGATTTTCCTTCTGTTTTTCAACTAGATGCCTTTGGCACCTATCATAAATATAACTGTAGGGTGCTGAATGCGCAACATCTTTAAGATCCAGTCCTGACTTTTCGGCGAGCTCCGCTATTTTATTACACAATGGCTGGAGCTGGATCCTGCAGTTGAGGTATGCGCTGGCAATGTGTTCGTTCGCCATCCCCCCTATCTTCCCGTTAGCTACTGCTTCCATCATTTATCGCCGTGGATGCATGATATGCACTAGTATTTTGAGATACTTATAGCTTGCGAAACCCTGCAAAATTAGAGTTATTTCCTTTGTTTTTGCAATCCGTTCTTGGAACAACCTTTGACTTACACTCAAACCCTGAAGCAGCTTCTTCCAGAGCCATCAAAAGCACTGATTCTATTACAATGCCTGCTATTCCTTTCAGCGCTGCCGTGACCTCTGAATTGCGGCATCTCCGTTCATTGCGTGATACAAACCCGTCTGCTTTAGAGAACATCGCGCAAACGATCGTTGCGCATCTCCATTGCCCTCCTTCCTAAAGGCGGTGAGATGGCCTTGAGCTTATCATATGCAACTTTCACTCTCCTATACTCCTCAGACATTGAGTTATATCCCCTTGAAAAAGAGGCATCTTCCCAAGCCCTCAATGCGGCTTCAGCTTCTGACACTGCCTTCCTGGCTGGAGCAAGGCTCCTCTCTATGCGGAATCGCTCTTCCTGAGCCGCACTGCGCCAGTCTGCCCATGGGTTTGGATTCCTGCCGAGCTCTCTCAGTTTTATTTCCCTCTCCACTCTTAGGATTCCCCCGTTGCAAAGTTCAACCTCCCTTCCCAAAAGGTGTTCGCGCCGCTCCAGCGCACTCCTGTAGCCCCCGTGCTGCCTCTCAAAAATATCAATCTGGCGGTACGCCTCTGCCAGCTTGCTGTCAAATGCTTTCTCAGCTTTTACGGCCTCTTGCGCGCTATGGACATCTCCAGTTCTCTGCATGTTAAACACTACAATAGATAGCGCTTTCCCAGATATTTAAACGCACCGAAATCCCGAAAAATTTGGACTTAATACTGCGTTTTTGCCGGGTTTCGAACTATTTAAATATCAGGCTATTTGGATAACTTGATTATGGCAACCATTGACGCGCCAGAGATGCGGCTTCAGCGCACCCACAACAGTGCTGAATCGACTGTAAAGCACGTCGCTACCACAGACCATATCAAGCAGAGGGTGGATAATATAAATGATAGTCTCAGGAACCCCGGAAACTGCGTGAGGAATTTGCCAAAACCTCGCTCGATGTGAAGGAGCTGCTGAGGCCCGCCGAAGAGATGCTGGAAAAGGTAAGGCATTTGGATTCACGATACTTAAAGTAGGGATAAAGCGAATTTATTATATTATCTATATTCTGTTCCTATTGAGTAGTTGGTGAGGCTGGGTTGATATTATATGCCCATTGTGCAAGCCCTTTTCCTGGGTTTGCCAATTCTGAAAGTATTGTATTAAATAACTCTGATGTCGAAATCTTATTAGGTGAATTCAATGAGGAAAGGAGGCTGGATAATTGCATGGTTGGCTGGTTCATTTTTGTTATATCTGCTTGCGGGTTCACTGATGGCATGGGGTTCTGTTGCGGCTGGAGCAATAGTTGTTCTAAGCTCATTTGTGGTGTTTGGAATTGGGTTAGGCTATTTGCTTGCTGAATACCGGCTGGCAACTCCAGCTGGGCATTCCCGCCTAATAAAGATTGAGAAACGAAAGGTGAATTAGAGGCCTGATACGACGGTGTTGTATTTAGCGGCGTTGGGAATGGGCTTGCGGCCAGATTTGATAATATTGAATTTAAGTTCTGCGGCGGAATATTTGGATTCGGTGCATTATAAAGTAGATTCCCCGAATTTTTGAGGTAAGCCTGCTGGCCTGCCTGGGCCGCTGCATTCGCCGCCTGCACGCCCTGCCTTCAGTTGCGGGGAAAGAACAAGTATTAAAATAAAAAGAAATGATGCTGCAGCGCAAATACTGCAGCATTATCGACTTTTCAGACGAAGTCAGCCGTCACCGTCCCTGAGCCAAGAACTGCCAACGTTGTGTTTGCGTTTGTCGCATTGCCTATAACAAGGTTTGTGCTGTTGCTGACTACCCAGTGGCTGAAAGTGTAGCCAGGCGCTGCATTCGCAGCTATGCTACCCTTGCCAATGACGCTTATCGCCCCGTTGGTATAGCTGTTGCCGTCCGTCATTATCGTGCCAGCGCCCGTCTGGTTGACAGAAAGCGCAACGTTATAAGGAGCGAAAACATACGCTGCTGTCGTGACTCCCGATTGCTTTCCACTGACGCTCCAGCTGATGTCGTATGTGCCTGCTCCCTGGTTAGGGCATACAGCCTGCTCAAGGCCTACGCTGCCTGCTCCATAGAGATACTGCTCAAGCACAGTGCACCCCGAAGGCACGCTTATTGAAGTGAAGTGTGCCATATTAGCAGCTCCCTGCGCAACATCTATGATAACGAAGCTACCTGGCTGCGTCACCTGATACGTGTGCGTTACGCTCTTCGACTTCAGCGGGCCGTTGTTGCTGTATGTGGTGGGCACTGCATCATTGAATGGAAGGTTGGCTCCCACTCCTGCGATAAGGCCTTCCCAATCATCAGAGTGCGCATTTGGCTGCGTCTCGGTTATGGTTCCTACAGAAGAGTTCGAATGCCCGGCATTCGATCCATTGATTGGGGGATTGTACTGCGGCATAGCCTCTGCATCAACAGTATAATTATGTGTGTCTATTGCAACTGCAGCCGATGCTGTCCAGTAGTAATCCTTGAATCCAGGCTGGAGCGCCAGCGTAGTTACGTTGTCGGGGTAGCCCGTCGTGGATGGGTTGTATGTAGCTCCTGATACATAGCTCACCACGTAGTCAGACTGCACCATTGGTATTGTCGTTGTCGTTGTGCTTCCGCCTCCTCCTCTTCCGCCGCCACCGCTGCTCGGTCTTGCTGCATACAATGGAATTGCCAGCACAGCAATCACGGTAAGCGCCAAAAGGGTTGGCACTAAGATTCGTTGTTTGTTCATATTGTATCCTCATCTTCAAAAAGACAGCAATATCCTATCATAATACTATTAAATAGATTTCGGTGAGGCTGATCCTGCGGAATCGCTGCAAAGAGCCAATCCTTAAATATGTTCGAGGTGATTTCATAGTATGCGGTTCTGGGGGAGAAAGAGTGGGGTGCAGGAGAACGCAGCCGAACCGGAACACGTTAGGCGGTCCGAACTGCAGGGTTTAATCGATGCGCTTTTCGAGGATTCCATATCAAGGTCTAAGCCAGCGATGGAGAAGATCTCAGGCAAGATAAGGGAGGACGAGGAGACCCTGTCAGCAGCGCTCGAGGATTTTGAAAAGAGCGATGCGAGGCCCAGCACAGAGTACTGGTTCGAGGAGAGGAACGCAACAATGCAGAAGGGCAACTATCTCAGCGCGCTGAGGAACGCGATCCACAAGAGACTGGATGTGCATAGCGACAGCTACAACAGTTATATGCTCCTCGCTGGCAACGGTGAGGAGGTAATAAACCTTGTCATGCAGGCCAACTTCAGGTTCAAGAAAATAATGTATGCATACGCCTCTTCCCTTGGCGCTGTCAGGAAGAGGTTCTCAGACCTTGATAGGGATGTGAAGGAGCTAAGACGGCTTCTCGAGCCAGGAAGGGAAAAATTCGAGAGACATAAGGAGATTTCTTCGCTTATAGACAGGCTCAGTGAGATGTCTTCGAAGAGAGCGCAGCTCAGCCTTGAACTCGCCTCTCCAGATGCTGCATCACAGATAAATGAGGACGAGCTCTCAGGCCTGGCAGAGGGGGTTAAGACGGCAGGCACCGATGTAGATGCGGTGAACGCCGAGATAATGTCTCTCGGCAATGAACTTTCAGGATATTTTTCGCCCCTTTCACGCGCCGCGCGCAAGTACGATCATATTGCGCATAACAAGGCAGGGCTTGAGGACATGATTTCAAATCCTGCGTCAAGCATAAAGACGAGGGAGGACTACGCAAACTTCCTGCAGATGCTGGACTCGCTCGAAAAGATGCTGAACGAAGGCTCTATAGACAACGTCGGAAGGGCTGCTCACGCAATCGCATCTGTTCGCGGTGCGCACGTATACGAACTGATCGAGAAGATGCACGCTCTTGAGGCAAGGAGGCACCACCTGGTTGAAAAACACAGGTCTGCCTCTACCATGCACGCATCTGCGTCAGAGAGGAAAAGGACCGCTCAGGCGAAGGCTGCGACAAAAGAGGAAATGAGGAGGAGCATGGGCGCGATGGAAGAAGAACAGAAGGAAATATCAGCGAAGATATGCAGCCTCGTCCAAGATACTTACGGAAAAAGGATAGCGATAGATGTTTTTTGATCGGAATGTTTCAACCCAATCTTTTCACTCTGCTAATCAGCCTTTCCTGATGAGCGGCCAATGCACTTGCAAGCTGCGGCCAGTTGACATCTACATTTTCCTTCGATTCGACAACGCCTGGAGGCGACATCAGCTCGAGCAGGGTCTTTGTTCCGCAGAGAATCCAGTTGTCGGAATTGTTTGAGCCAGGACCCAATCCCTGTTTCCTGAGCGTCATCTCTGTGTTGAGTATTTCAAGCTGCTGCGGCGCAGTCAATCCAGCACTGTCGAAGAGCAGCATCAGCCTGTCCAGCAGCACTGCGCCCTTTTTCTTCATCTCCTCCTTTCCAGGCAGCGAGAACACCGCATTCTCATTCCACCAGAAAAGAAATATCTGAGCAAAGACTGTTGAGGTGCTGCGAAGACCTCCTGTGCACGACATTACGGACTCGTATCTGCTCGAAGAGGAGGTCATCAAGCAATAGATGGTCTTTGCGTCCATCCCTTCTATAGCGCGGAAAACCTCCTTCTCGTCCCTTTTGCTGCTTCCTTCCTCAATGAATTCGCGAGCGCGCGTCATCATGCTCCAGATGGCATTCACCCCATCTGTCGATTCGGGATAAATGGAAATCCCCCTTCTGAATTCCTGCGCAACCGCGCCTGAGTCGGACGGGATTCCAGAAGTTTTATCTCGGGTATTTGATGTCACCATAGCAGCGCCTGGCATTCAGGAAATATTTATGCGTTATGTTTTTGTTTTTATGACGGGAAATCTACTGCGGCCTGGGCGGTATCGGCTGTTGCTGAGGTTGCACCTGCAGCTCCCTCTCCAGCTCCTCCCATGCGCTCCTCACTCCCTCGTCCATTCCCCTGAAGAGGGCTTCCATAATCCACTGCGGCAGGGTGCGCCTAATCCCGTTTGCCTCGTTGCTATTTCCAGGGAGGCCGAACGCCTGCCATACAAATATTGTCACCACATCGTCTCTTGCACTGTTGGATTCTCTCTCCTTCACTGTATGATTGCCGTTCTTTCCTATAGTCTTCCCAAGGAGATACCCCCTGTTCCTGCCAACGTCCCACGCCTTTCTTGTCAGCGCCTGCGCCATAGCTGGGTTGTTCAGGTCAGCTGGCGAGAACATGGGCTTCGGCGGTGCGACTTTGGGTTGCGTTTGGCCGTTCATGTAACAACAGATGCACTGGACCCAAGATGATATTTAAAGATTCCGAATGCGACTTTGCTTTCCTTTCTATTTTAGGATTAGACTATCTTAGCGGGTATCCTCTTCGCCTGCTCTGGTGTGTTGTCGAGGATTATCGTGACTCCGTTGTACTTCTTTACCCACTCATTTATGTGCTCCTTGTAGAACTGGAGCGCGTCAGCGTTTCCCTTGGCTATCTCCCTCTTGTAGGCCTGGCATATGTTGCAGTTGTGTGTTCTCTTCTCTCCGCCGGCCTTCTGGTCGAAAATCTTAAGTACAATCTTGTCTCTCTTTGGCTTCATCTTTTCACTCGTCTCAGAACAATAGATATAGCGCCGTTCTTCATATTTAAAGGCTGTCAAAAACGCAATTTTTTAAGTAAAAGTTTATGTTTTCGCCAGGGCTGGATTTGCGCGTAGAACTATTTGTTTCTCAGATATATAAGGCTTTGGGCACAATACTATGCACTGCAGGTGCAAGAGAATGGAATATGTCGTTTCAGTGCCTTTGGATCCAAGGCTCGCGGAGTTCATAGGCAAGAAAGGCTCTGAGGACAGCATCACCTTCTACAACAGGAAGACCGGGAACGATGCGATAGTTGCCCTCGCCCCCACTTTCGAGGACAAGTTCTACGCCGCAGCAGAGTCGATGCTGATATCTTCGCAGATAGTGATAAGCACAGCTGTGCTCGACAAGCTCTTCGGAGAGGTGTTGGTGGCGGCATCCCTTCTCGACAGGCACATCATAATAACGAGTGACAACAGCATAGACCAATACCTGAAGGGCGTGCAGCTCAAGAACCACGAGTTTTCGGACAGAAGCCAGATACTAGACAGGATTACCGCGTTCAAGCCAAAGTACGATGAGGCGTCCCCCGTGCGAATCGACATCGACAAGTCATTCCCTGTCAAGGGCCTCGGTACCGTCGCGCTTGGAATAGTGACAAAGGGCACGGTGCGGCAGCATGACGAGCTTTTCCACAGTTCTGGAAAGAAGGCGCTTGTCAGGTCTATCCAGAGCCACGATGTCGACGTAACACAGGCAGGCGCCGGGACGCGAGTGGGGCTAGCGCTCAAGGGGATCGAGCATGATGAGATAGAGAAAGGTGACCTGCTCACCGCAGTACCGCACGAGAAAAAGCCCGCAGCTAAGGTAAAGATTACTGCCTCGTGCAAGATAAACTCCGAGAAGATAGAGGCGGGAAGGTACTACGACCTGATATCTAATTTCTCCTATTCAAGGAGCAAGGTGGAGGAAATTTCCGGAGATGAGATATTGCTGAAGTTCGACAGGAACACGGCCCTGATGCCAGGCGACGAGGTCCTTCTTATGAGGGATAAGGCGCCAAGGATATTCGCACAGGGATCAGTCCTTTAAGTCATATGCATCCTATTACAGTGACGTTCGGCCATCCTGTCGGCACATAAACGTCTCCGTTCTGCGAATTGTACACGGCCTTTATCGGGTTAAATAGCACCGCCGGAAGGGTCTGGATTATCGAGGTGCCCGATATCACTACTACGCTGCCAGCGCTGCGGCACGGAACGAAGACGTCGCCATTTGCCGCAACAGCGGGCCAGCCTGGATTGCAGCTTGGCGGCATCGGTATGTTCGCGATATCGCTTGTTCCTGATATTACATATATCTCATTCGCACTGGTTCCTGCATCAGACACGTACATGTAGTTGTTTGTAGGGTCATACACTATCTGCGACGGGTCCGAATGTATGGATGGCAGGTCTATGTTCGCAATGTTGCTCAATCCTGAAATGACTATCACATTTCCATAAGAACCTCCATCGCTTGTTGATACGTACATATAGTTATTGTTCGGGTTATATGCTGCGAACGCATCGGTGTTTTGAAGTCCTCCCCCAGGCTGGTTAAGGACAATGTTTGCAACGAAACTAGTGCCTGAGACGACAATGACGTTCCCCCAATGGGCGTTGACGTTTGTCATAGGCACGTACAAGTCTCCATTTTGAGGGTCTACCGTCATCCACTCGGGGTTGCCTCCGACTGCGTGCGGCTGCCCCACTACCGCCTGGAAGCCGCCGACCATTCCGGTGACAAACGAGCCGGATAGCGCGTATATTGTGCTCTGGTAGCTGCTCTGATTCGCAACGTACAGGTAGCCATTGACCGGGTCATACGCTGGAATATTGAGATTTCCGCCGACTACCACGTTTTGCACCAGCGAATTGCCTGAGAGTATGCTGACGTTCCCTCCTGTGTTTGGTGCACCGTCCGGTATGTAGACCTTGCCGCTGGATGTGTTATACGATATGTAGCTGGGATAGTTTTCATATAGGCTGATGTCGTTAGGCCCGCTCAGGTCGTTCGTTCCATAAATCGCGCTTGCAACTCCTGCACCTGAGTTGCCCTGCCCCACTGTGTATACATAGCCATTTACAGAATCGTAGAGCGCGTCTGAGAACGAGATATATGGGTTGGTTGTTACATTGTTGATGTAGGCATAGCTGCCGCATATTGTTGTCGTGGTTGTTGTTGTTGTAGATGTAGTCGATGTCGTAGTCGAAGTTGTCAAGATAGTGGTCGTTGACGCGCTGCTCGTGGATGTGCTGCTGGTGCTTGATGTTGTCGATGTACTCAGTATCTGCGGAACCTCTGCATGCCCGCTGAATGTTCCAGAATAAGTCTGCGTCGGCGGATTCGCGCAGACGTGGGTTGCGCTGTAGTTAGCGATCAGCCCGCAGTTCCCTACGATTACGTAAATACCTCCGGAGGCGAACTGGCCGAGCGATGATTGAAACGCGGTCTGGATGCTGCACAGTGCAGTTCCTCCCGGGAGCACAAGAGCAGGCGAGCATGCCACGTAGGACGTGTTCACTCCATCGATATTAACCGAAGCTGTTGGATTTGCTATCGGATATGGCTGCCCATTCGAGAGCTGGAACGTAATGATCGTGAGCCCAGTTATCTGATTAGATCCTATCACTATGTCACTGCATAGAAGCGATGAGGAGAACGTGCAGGTGTTCGGCGTAATCGTCTTGGGTATGGACAAAGAATAAAAAAGTATTGCGACGACTATTGCGAGGATGACGAGCGCCCATCCGTAGATCACTATATACTCCACTGAAGACTGGGCATTAGATGTATCCATCGCTGCACCCTACGCTCTAAGAATAGGAAGGAATCTTTATAAATGCAGAGGTGTTGCAAAGAGCAAGTTGCAGTCGATTAGTATGGCCAGCTGTTCCTTGCGTGATCGTCATTGTCATCGTATTTCTCCACGTCTGCAGTTGTTTCCGCAGCTGCGCCGTGCGTTTGCTCGTCGTCCTGGCCTGCCATGGGGACAACGTAGTAGGAAGAGCCCTCTATTACGCGTAACATTCTGACGACATCCAATGGCGCTTTGGCTTTGAGATAGGTATAAAGTCCAGGCAGGTCAAGCTTGCGTCCGTCAGGCAGCCTAAGATTGAGCAATAAGAGCGAGAAATCCATCCCGTTTATGCCAAGTTCATTAATGGTTTGAAGGCCCTCTACACCGAAATGGGCAAAGATTTCTAGAGCTACCTTCTTTCCGTGCTCCATTACCTCCTGCCAGTTGCCGTCGAATCTAGAATCATTGAGGTTCTTTGCTGCTATCTTGCAGGCAAGCTTCATGGCCTCCTCGGGCACATCCTCTAAATTGAGCCTTGTTTTAAGGTCTGTTGTCGCCCCCTTTCTCGAAGGGCCGTCTGACGTTATAGTTCCTCCCATGGCTCCAAACCCTATTAGTAAATGTATAGTGATTTTATCATATATAAATTTTACTGATATGGCAAAATTAGGGAAATTTTCCTTCATTTTGCACGGATGCACCATGGAGCCGCAAAAATCGCCCTTTACGCTGGCTACATATGCAAAAGCAGAAGCTATATAATCCTTTTTATACAGATATATACCAGTCCTTCTCTGTTAGAGGATAAAGTGCTTATTTCCGGTGTTCAAACTTGGCTGCCCCCCGAGAGCTTATTCCCGAACATGAATTAGTCAGCGAGAGCGAGGTTAAGAAGCTGGTAAAGGATTACAACATCCCCCTCGAGAAGTTCCCGAAGATGGTAGCAAGCGACCCGCAGGCAAAGAAGCTTAACGCACAGCCGGGGCAGCTCGTTAAGATAAAGAGGCACGATCCGACGGGAAAGTACACTTACTACAGGTATGTTGTGCAGGGCTGAATCTGCTGTGCAGCCGCGGAAGCGGCACTGATATGATGGTGAAAAAATGAGCGACGAACATGATGTTTTCGAGTCATTCCTTCTTTCAAATTCTGTAGTCCAGCAGCAGATAGAGAGCTACAATAGGTTTGTAAGGATGGGAATGCAGCGCGTCGTCGACTCGCAGAGCCTTGTCGAACCTGATGTTTCCGGGTTCGCCATAAAGTTCGGTGCGATAAGGCTTGAGCCTCCGGTCATAATCGAGGCTGACAGTTCCACAAGGAGGGTCATGCCGAACGAGGCTCTTGCAAGGAACCTCACTTACTCCGCTCCCATTTACCTAACATATACTCCGGTAGTGTCAGGGATAGAAAAGACAGACGCAGCGGGAGAAGCTTTCGTCGGAGAGCTTCCCGTAATGGTGAAGAGCGATCTCTGCTACACCCACAACATGACAAAAGAGCAGCTTGCCAGCGAGGGGGAGGATTCCGACGACCCGGGCGGATACTTCATAATAAAGGGCACAGAGAGAGTCCTAATCGGCATAGAGGACCTTGCGCCCAACAGGATAATCTGCACTAAGGAGAAGAATAAGGGAGTCACCGCAAAGGTTTTCTCCACAACAGTAAACTTCAGGGCGCGCTGCAGCGTGACCCGCGACGACTACGGAATTTTCAAGGTCGTGTTCCCTACTATAACGAAGGGGATGGACCTGATTCTTATACTCAGGGCTCTCGGCATCCAGGTAAAGGACATGCTAGACGCTGTCACGAACAACGAGATAAGGAACGACCTGCTCCTCAACATAGATCTCAGCAAGGCTAAGGAGATAGGACCGTCAGATGCGATACTTGAGATAGGGCATATGTCTGCGCCGAACCAGGCGAAGACATACCAGGAGAAGAGGGCTGAGATGCAGCTTGACACCTATATACTTCCTCATCTCGGCACTAAGCCGAACGTGAGAAAGGAGAAGGCGATGTTCCTCCTAAAGATGGCGGAAAGGGCATCGATGGTTGCGTACGGGTATACAAAGCCGGACGACAAGGACCACTATGCGAACAAGAGGATTAAGCTTGCGGGAGACCTGATGGAAGAGCTGTTCAACAATGCGTTCAAGTTCCTGATAAGGGATATAAAGTATCATATAGAGCGAACAACAGCAAGGGGAAGGAAGCTGACAGTGAGAGGGAACATAAATGCAGACACTCTCACAGAGAAGATCCTTTACTCTATGGGAACCGGATCGTGGCCAGCAGGCCAGACTGGAGTCTCCCAAGTGCTTGACAGGACAAACTTCTCAAGCTCTCTCGCTCACCTAAGGAGGGTGAAGTCGCCTCTTGCGAAGAAGCACCCCCATATGATGGCCAGAGATGTCCATGGAACGCACATAGGGAAGCTCTGCCCAAGCGAAACTCCGGAGGGAACAGAAGTAGGACTCACAAGATATCTTGCGATCATGTCCAGAGTCACCGTAGGGGCTGACCTGAAGACTCTTGAAGAAAAACTCAAGGAGCTCAAGCTCCTGTAATTTGTGGTGTGGTACTAATGGTAAAAGAAAAAGAGCAGGCCGTCGTTTATCTTGACGGAAGGCAGATAGCCGTAGTCAAGGATGGGAAGGCGTTTGCATCGGAGATAAGGAAAAGCAGGAGGGCTGGTCTTATATCCGGAGAGATAAATGTTGCATACCACAGGAAGATAAATGAAGTCCATGTCAACGCCGACAGGGGAAGGGCGAGGAAGCCTTATATTATAGTAGAGGATGGGAAGAGCAAGTTCAACGATGAGCTGAAGGAGAAGCTGAAGAACAAGGAGATAGACTTCAACTACCTAGTAAGGAGGGGGATTATCGAATACCTAGACGCAGAGGAAGAGGAGAACATACGCTGCGCGCTCAGCGAATCGGAGATAACAAAGGAGACGACCCATCTTGAGATAGACCCGGCGATCTACTTCGGTTTCACGTTCAGCAGCAGCGTATTCCAGGAGCACAACTCTGCAGGAAGGCACCCGCTTTCCGGAAACTTCATAAAGCAGGGTCAGGGGCTCTACACTATCAACTTCAACAAGAGGTACGACGCACGCGCATACCTGCTATATTACCCGCAGGTCCCTATGGTGAACAGCACCGCTTACAGGGCGATGAAGCTTGGAAGGCATGCAAGCGGGCAGAACCTTGTTGTCGCGCTTTCCACTTTCTACGGATACAACATGCTTGACGCACTTGTCCTGAACAGGGCAGCTGTGGACAGGGGGCTTGGGCGCAGCATATTCTTCAGGACGTACACCGACGAGGAAAGGAGGTATCCTGGAGGACAGCAGGACCACTTCAAGGTTCCGCCAGCTACTGCGGAGGGATTCCTTGGAGAGCACGCTTATTCAAAGCTAAGTGAGGACGGCATAATAGAGCCTGAGCTGGAGGTAAAGGAGGGGGAGGTCCTTATCGGGAAGGTCTCACCGCCAAGATTCCTAGAGGAGCAGACAAGCTTCGGAGTGGGAGAGGAGAAGACGAGAGACAACTCCCAGACGCTCAGGACAGGAGAGGAGGGAATAATAGACAACGTTATGCTTAGCGAGTCGCCGGGTGCGACAAAGATAACAAAAGTAAGGGTGCGAAATGTGAAGGTGCCGGAAGTCGGGGACAAGTTCGCAAGCAGGAACTGCCAGAAGGGAGTGGTGTCGCTGATCGTGCCCCCGGAGGACATGCCTTTCACAAAGGAGGGCGTAGTGCCGGACGTGCTTCTCAATCCCCTGTCGCTTCCAAGCAGGATGACGTTCGGCCACATGCTCGAGACGCTCGCTGGGAAGGCCGGTGCTCTCGGAGGAAAGCAGTACGACGGAACGGTGTTCTCGAAATCCGGAAAGGAGAGGGTCGACGAATATGGGCAGGCGCTGGAGAAGTACGGGTTCGAGAGGTTCGGCGATGAGTATCTCTACGATGGGAGGACGGGCAAGCGCTACGATGCGATGATATTTACTGGTGTTGTGTACTTCAACAGGCTGCTTCACATGGTGAGCAACAAGCTACAGGTCAGGAGCAGGGGGCCTGTGCAGATACTCACCAGGCAGCCGACAGAGGGAAAGCCGAGGAAGGGGGGTCTCAGGTTCGGGGAAATGGAAAGGGACGCTCTCGTCGGACACGGTGCATCTCTGCTGCTCAAGGAGCGCATGCTTGACCAGAGCGACAAGGCAGACATATGGATATGCAAGGAGTGCGGAGACGTAGGCTATTATGATTACATAAAGGATGTCCCGGTGTGCCCGCTTGACGGCGGCAACAACCTGGAGAAGGTGGAGATCAGCTATGCGTTCAAGCTGCTGCTCGACGAGATAAAGTCGCTGCACATCCTGCCAAGAGTGAGAATGAAGAGCGAATAATGGTGAAAAGATGCAAGCAGAGGGAATAGACCATATAAAGTTCACAACGATAAGCCCGGACACGATCAGGAAGCTGAGCGTAGCCAAGCTGATAGTGCCGGACACCTACAACGAGGATGGATATCCTATAGACGGGGGCCTCGTTGACCAGAGGCTGGGTGTCATCGACCCTGGCCTCAAGTGCAAGACCTGCGGGGGAAGGGCAAAGACCTGCCCTGGCCACTTCGGGCACATAGAGCTTGTCAGGTCAGTCATCCATCCGGAGTTCGCAAAGACAATTTACCTGCTCCTGCAGTCGACATGCTCCACATGCCACAGGCTCCTTCTTACCGAGTCGCAGGTCAAGGACATAGGTGCTGTTGTCAAGACGTTCGTTACCGCAGAGGAAGAGACCGAACCGACGACAGTCGACATAACAACGCTTACATCGACCATCAGCGAGCAGGACAGCAAGATGCTGCTTGTCAAGAAGCTCAAGAGCGTGAAGAAGTGCCCACACTGCGAGGCAGCGCAGCCGAAGCTCAAGCTTGAGAGGCCGACTTTCTTCTATGTCAACGGCAACAAGATAAAGCCCGACGAGATCCGCGACTGGCTTTCAAAGATCCCCGACAACGACCTCAGGCTTTATGGGATAGATCCAACCGCAACTCGCCCAGAATGGTTCGTGCTGACAACACTGCTTGTGCCTCCGGTTAACGTGAGGCCTTCTATCACACTCGAATCGGGAGAGAGGAGCGAGGACGACCTGACTCACAAGCTTGTGGACATAATGAGGATAAACCAGAGGCTGGAGCAGGACATAGACGCAGGAGCTCCGCAGATAATCATCGACGACCTTTGGGAGCTTTTGCAGTACCAGGTTACTACTTACTTCAACAACGAGACGCCGGGAATTCCAGTGGCCCGTCACAGGTCCACGAGGCCGCTCAAGACCCTTGCCCAGAGGCTTAAGGGAAAAGAGGGAAGGCTGAGATACAACCTTTCCGGAAAGCGCGTCAACTTCTCGGCGAGAACGGTCATATCCTCAGATGCAAGCCTTACGATCGACCAGGTGGGAATACCGAGGAGGATAGCCGAGAACCTGACTTTGCCTATTTACGTTACTCTCTGGAACATAGATGAGGCTAAGAAATACCTTGAGAGCAAGGAGTACCCGAGCGTAATCAACGTCATACTTCCTGGAGGAATAAGGAAGAGGGTCACCGATGTCACAAGGGATGAGCTTCTCAAGGAGCTCAAGCCGGGGCAGATACTGGAGAGGCAGCTTATCGATGGAGACCTTGCGCTGTTCAACAGGCAGCCGACCCTGCACAGGATATCCATCATGGCGCACACGGTTAAGGTGCTTCCGGGAAGGACCATGAGGCTCCACGTATCTGTGGCATATCCGTACAACGCAGACTTCGACGGAGACGAGATGAACCTGCACGTGCCACAGTCGCTGGAGGCGCAGGCTGAGTCGCGCTACCTTATGCAGCCTCACGACCAGGTTCTATCCCCAAGGGACGGGAGGCCGATAATGTTCATAGAGGCGGATGAGCTGATAGGCTCGTACGAGCTGACAAAGGAAGACAAGTACTTCTCCAAGGATGACGCATGCCGGATGCTTGCTGCGGTTGGTGTTTACGAGCTTCCGAAGGCAGGCAAGAACGGGAAGTACAGCGGAAGGTCCATATTCTCGATGATACTGCCGAAGGACCTCAACCTCGAGGCTAAGAGCAGCGACGGAAAGGTTGTGATAAAGAACGGGGAGCTCATCGAGGGGATAGTCGATGAGAAGCTTGTCGGAATGAGCGGAGGGGCGCTCATCTTAAAGATATTTGAGAACTACGGAGCGAAGGCGACGAGGGACTTCCTGCTTAACATAACAAAGCTCGCGCTTATGGCGGCAGCTGCGATGGGGATGACAGTCAGCGTAAAGGACTACTACAACCCCGACGCTCTCAACGTGGAAAGGGCTAAGATAGCCGATGATGTTGCGAGGAAGGCAGAGTCGATTCTCGAGAGCTACAAACAGGGCAAACTCGAGAGGCTCCCCGGATATACGAGGAAGGAGACGCTCGAGCTTCTCGTCATGGCACAGCTTGAAGAGGCCAGGAGGATAGCAGAGGCAGCGCTAAAGAAGAACGTAACAGTCGAGAACAAGGCATACCTTGTCGCAAAAACAAGGGCAAGGGGAAACATACTTAACTTCGTGCAGATCAGCATGCTGCTGGGCCAGCAATCGATAAGAGGCAGGCGCCCGTCAAGGGGATTCGCGGGAAGGGTGATTCCATACTTCAAGAAGAATGACAAGAGCCCGGGAGCGAAGGGTTTCATAAGGTCAAGCTTCTTCGACGGATTGCTGCCGAAGGAGTTCTACATGCACGCAATGGGCTCTAGGGACTCGGCGATGACGAAGTCGCTGGTAACCGCAGTTGGAGGTTACCTGCAGAGAAGGCTTATCAACGCGATGCAGGACTTCTATGTCGGCAAGGACCTGAGCGTGAGGGATGCGAGCGGCGCGCTGGTGCAGACCCTTTACGGAGGGGACGGAGTAGACCCGACAAAGGAGAAGATGGCGCAGGAGCAGAAGGCAAAGTAGGTGTTCATATGAAAGAGGAAAGAGAAGAAACTAGTTATGATGTCTCGCCGGGAGAGGCTGTGGGGATAATCGCGGCGCAGTCGATAGGCGAGCCAGGAACGCAGATGATTCTCAGGACATTCCACAGCGCAGGTATCTCCTCTGTTGTCACAACGAAGGGTCTTCCAAGAATAATCGAGATAGTCGACGCCAGGAAGAGGCCAAAGGCTCCCATCATGGAAATAAGGCTGGATAAATCTATAGAGAAGAGATACGAGAAGGCGAGGGAGGTCTGGAGGAAGATCGAGGAGGTCAAGACGAAGAGCGTGATCAGCAGCTTCGATGAGGACCTCAAGGGGGGATCCATGACATTGCACCTCGACAAGGAGAAGCTCGCGTTCTACGAGGTAACGGGGAAGACGATCGCATCAAGACTTGCCAAGCTGCCCGACATCGAAGTTTCGCAGATAGACGCTGAAACTATAAGGATGAAGTACAAGGGTAAGAAGACAACGCAGGTGACAAGGACAACTTTCGTAAATGCGCTCAACTCCACGATAATGGGCATCAAGGGGATAGCGAAGGCAAGCATACAGGAAACTGAAGACGGTGCTTTCTTCATCACAACAAGCGGAAGCAATATGGAGGAGGTAATGGAGATAGAAGGAGTCGACAAGTGGCACCTCTACAGCAATGACATTTTCGAGGTAATGAGAGTATACGGAATAGAGGCTGCGAGGAACCTAATCGCGCACGAGCTCTCAGACGTCATAAAGGAGGAGGGCCTTACTGTCAGCTT
>JAJYDY010000013.1:0-14619 GCA_021790455.1 Microcaldota archaeon
GTATACTTGCCCCTTTAAATCAAAGGTATACTACAAGGAAACGGGCAAAACACTTACAGAATACAGGATGAACATTTGGATAACGCAGGTAAAGAGGGATAAGGGCGAGATTAGGAGTCTGATATCGGGCTGCTATATGCAAGTAGTGCGCAAGCAGGGGTTAGCCCTTATTGCGGCTCTTCCTCAGCATGAAGTACATCGCCTTCGGAGCATGGTTTATCCTTATATCCCAGTTCTTGAATGCGGATTCAATATCACTCCTGCCGTACATCCTGAAGGATGTGAGATCGATGCCGTCCTTTTCTGAGCGCTGGAAGTGATGTGCCATTCCGAAGAGGATTAATGTTAGCTCTTGGTACTTCTTGCCGTCAAGCGCGTAGGCCTTGTGGTCCATCGATGCAATCGTGCTCCTTTCTGTATCAATTAGATTGAAAACAAAGAAGCCTCCAGGCTTCAGTGCGCTGTCGATAACCTTTTCCAGCCTTTCGAGATTTAGATAGGTGATTGCCTGCCTGCAGAATACCACATCATACCTCCTTTCAGGCTTCCATTCCTCTGCGTTCGCAACTATCTTCTTGATATTGATCGGCGCGCGCTTCAGCATATTCCAGTTAAGGTCTACAATCGTTATGTCGACAGCGCCCTTCTTGACCAGTTCCCTAGATACCGCGCCGGTTCCCCCGCAAAGGTCGACATAGCTCATGCGCCTGCCTATCTTTATCTGACTGACAAGCTGCGATGCGTTCTTCAGGTACCTCGCATAGAGCGCGTCATAATTTCCGCTTTTGTAGCAGCTATTCAACAAGCAGATCCCCTTTCTTGTCGTATATCTCGATTGCACCGTGGCCGAATACATTGAACGAGCCTCTCCTTGCAAGGTTATACTCCCTTAGCGTTCCGGGAGGCGCCCAGTCGACCGTTGGAAGGTCCTTTCTTTGCCTATGGTAGTGGATTATGTAGACTGCGTCCCTACTTTTCCTGAAAGCATTCCAGAGGAGTGGCGCATTGAGCGACGCTTTCCCGCCAATAGTAAGGATGCGCATCCCTCTTGGATTCACAGCCTTTACCACGACCCATTTCCACTTCGTTTCAGGGGCATCCTTCTCCCTTGGGCTTATCATCATTCCGCCACTAGAGCGCATCGCTATGCAGCCGAACCGCCTCTGGGATCCATCTCCCCAGGAGATGAACTTCCTATTGTTCCTTTCTGCGAGATCCTGGCATGCCTTCACCGCATCTGCGTGCTTAGAAAGGCTTCCGCTGGAAACTTTTGTCTTGAAGTGCTTGTCGCTCGCGATCTGCCCAATGAAGTCGGCTGCTTCCTCAAGGCTCCTTGCCTCCCTGACTGATTTGTCCTTCGCAAGGATGAACTTCCTCATCAGCTCCTGTCGGTCGTTGGCGATCACTATGTCTGCCCTCGAGTTCCGCATGACCTTCCATGCTCCATCGATAAGCCCTGCCTTGCTCGCCCTGCTCATCAGCTTGAATCCAACAAGGCAGCAGTCGGGATTCACCTTCTTCACTTCGTTTATAACCTTCAGGGTAGGGACCAGCCTGAGGACCAGTTCTCCAACCGCATTTGGGTTTATCTTCCCTTTGTAGCGGCCTCCCTTCCTCATGAAGTTGGCGACGGCAGCTGACAGCACCACAAGACCGCTCTTCTTCGAAATTGCAATCACCTTCGCGCGATAATCATCGAATCCGTTGTGGTAGACTATGTTCACCCTTTTCTCCTTTGGTAGAATTGCAGCCTGCGTCGTGAGGTAGGTGACATTATAGCCCTTCCTTGCGAATATGTCAGCGTATTCCGCAGACTGCCCTCCCCTCGCGCCGTTCGATAGGATGCGCATGTCGTCTATGTAGACGGGAACTGGTCCCCCCGTTATAAGGACACTCTTCTTTTTGCCAGCCATCATCCCATCCTTAGCGGAACGTAGCCGCCGCATATCCTCAGCATTCCCTCAGGCCTCACTATGTAGAAGCTGAACCTCGTGTCCACCTTCCTTTTGAAGAAGTGGATGTTGTCTTCCTTGTCTTCATACACGTCTATCGACTCGAATCCGGTAGCCAGCTGCGGGAGAAGCCTCATCTTGAACTCCTCGTCCCTCACGTTCCCGTCCGGGTTGGTGAAGAGCCAGTCGAACTCGAGGCCAATCTCCTGCAGCGTTTCCTTAGTCTGCTCCTCCATGCGCTTCCACCTGCCTGTGAGCACGGCCACCACTGTGCCGTCCCTTCCCTTCCTGTTGAGCATTTCAACAAGCGACTTGTTTGGCACAAGAAGGTCCTTGTACTTCGTGGCTACAAGGTCGTAAGATCTTCCCTTCAGCGCCCCGGGCTGGACCTCGAATTCCGGCCTAGTCAGCGGCCTTCCGAATACTTCGATGTCCGCACGCCTTTTCGCCTCTGTTACGAAGACGAGAGTGCCATCGACGTCTACTATTGCAAGTCTCGTCTTCGCGCCGTCCTGGTTGAGCGGCGTCCTTAGCTGCTGCGTAACCGGCTCCCCACATAACTTCCCTTCGCTGCCAACTGGATATCTATCACCATATTTTTCACCATTTACACTACGGAAGTCCAAAAAGTTATGAATACCTTTTTTGGTCATTTTTCAATCTTTTTTTAGACTTTTGGGATAGACATTTATTCCTTGCTGAGAAAGAGGTAAAGAGGCAGAGGGGTATCATGATAGACATAGGAGCGGTGGAGTGCGCGTTCAACAGGCGCTACAGCATAGTGACGAGGAGGATACTCCGCATGCTGTCAGAGAACTCGAGGATCACACTCACCGAGATGGCAAGGGAACTCGATCTCTCAAGGAGGAGCGTTGCGAAGCGCCTCAAGAGGATAGAGCAGGAATTCGGGATCAGCTACACGATCAACATGAGCAAGACAAGAGTCGGGCTCAATAACCCGCACCTTACACTGGTGAAGTTCAAGAGGAGGCCGAGCAATGCGTTTCTTGCGGATCTTTTTAGGAAGTCCTACATACCGCAGCTCGTCGTCCCAGTAAGGAGGGGGAGCTACGACTTCCTCATCTACTCAAATTCCACATCGTTCAGGGACTATGCAAACTGGGACAGGGACATGAGAAGCGAGCTGATGCATAAATATGGGATGAAGTGGGAGCAATCTCAGATAGCATTCACCAGGCTGGGCCACATCCCGGTCAGGAACGAGATATTGCAGAGGACAAGGATACCCGATCGTGATAAGAAAATGCTGATGCTGCTTAACGCGAATTCGCGCATCTCGCTGAAGGAGCTGGCAAGGAGGATGGGGATGAACTACAAGACCTGCATATACCAGTTCAACGAGCTGCTGCAGAAGAAGTATGTCAAGAAGTTCACCATCGCTATGAATATGCCGGAAAGCGCATCCTTCATGTCGCTGTTCGCAAAATACGTGCCGTCTGAATCGCACTCAAGGGCCAGCAGCTATTCTAGGTTGCTTTTCACAAAGGACGAGCAGAACCCCCTCATGAGCAGGTACATCCTAAAGATGTCGCTTGTTGGCGCATACGATTCATTCGCTATCGGAGTGTTCGACAGCTTCAATGATTCATACAAGTATGTAGTGCAGGCGTACAAGAAGCTCATGGGCAGCTTGGCCCCGACCGAGGTGGAATACGGAGAGCTTGGCAAGCCTCTTCTGGGGATGCTTCCGATAAGCAGCAGCGACATAAGCAAGGAGTACGCATCGATAAAACGGTACAGCAAGGGATACCTCGTCAAAAAGTGAGAAGAGGAAACTTTTCAAAAGTCTTACTTCTTGTTCCCATATTGAGTGCGCCCTTTTAAATAAATTCGTAGTGTTATTGCATTAGTGATAAAAATGGCAAAAAGAGTAAAGAGAAAGACAGCAAGGAAGGACCCGAAGAAAAAAAGAAAGAGATAGTCCTTCCTTACGGCAGTCCGCGTTGGACTGCCTTATACTTTTTACCATTTTGAAAACAAGTTTGCGACCGGATCCTTTTGAGAAAGTGCCAGAAGAAGCCAGCCTCAGCGCTTCCTTCGTCTCCTTCTTGTGGTCCTTGCGGAGCTCCTTGCGCGTGGTGTTCGGCTCCTCCTTGCGGACGAGCGCCTTGCTGCGGGTCTCCTCCTCGCGCGCTTTGCTGGCGCCTTCCTCGCCCTCTTTCTAGCAGTCCTCTTCTTGTGCTGCGATAGCATGTACCCAGCTGCGCCAAGTGCGATAAGTGCAACTACGATAGCTATTGCGGCGCTGCCGAGCGGGAATATGCTCTCCGACTGCGTTATCATAGTCGGAATCGTGGTCGTTGTCGGCGGAGGCAACTTGGAGACTATGTCCATCGCCTTTGCAAGCCCTGCCATTATCACGGCACTGCCACCAGATGCAGTCTGGTTGCTCGTCTGTATCACCTGGAGGATGGTGCTCCACGAGCCTCTGCCGGGCTGGTTCTGCGCAGGCATGTAAACAGTGATATTAAGGTCGATAGATGAATGTGCAGCTATGCTTCCATTTACGGGCATGAGCACTATAGTAGGCGTGATCTGGTTGTCAGACTGCTGCAGTGCGCCTACGTATGTTACGAAGTAGACTGTCGAGTTTCCATTGTTGAATATGGTCCAGGGGATCGTCTCGTTGCCGCCTATTGAAACATTGAACTGGAGGGGTCCAGCACGCTCGCCTATCTGTGCATGCGCAAGGCTTGGAATCGCGAAAAGCGCGAAGATTGCGAATAGACCAATCACCCTCATTTCTTTCTCTATGGAAAACACCATTTTCGCCGTTAATCTAACATCGTTGCAAGAGTATTTAAATCTGGTTGCTCAGCACGAATTCTCTATTATAATGTTCTGCGTGTAAGCGCCCGCCACGGCTCCGCTGGGGATTCCGAGACCGAAGTAGATGTTGTTGGTTGTAGTCGGATTCGATATCGTCGGGGCAGGTGTCTGCAGATGCGTGTCAGTAAGCCCGCTGGGCGCAAGCAGCAATGCATTGCCTAGGTAGGTCACATCTGTCGATACATCCCAAAGGGTGTTGGTGACGCCAAAGCTGTTAGAACCTGACTGCCAGTTATAACCATCAACCATTATGTTTGCTGCTATGTTTCCGCCAGGGTCCTGCACAGTGACCAGATGGTTTGTAGGCACGTTAGCGCCTGGGTTTATTGTGCCGAAGTTTATTGTATTTGTGCTGACTCCGATGAAGCATGTGCTTGGGACGTTCACTGTAGCAACAGTGTTGGTCGCTATCGCTGTTGCACCGCCCCCGTTGCAATTGTATCCATATACTATGTTCTGAGTGTAGATTCCCGGTGGAGTTCCGGCAGGGATTCCGACTCCAAAGTAGAGGTTGTTGGATGTTGTTGGGATTAAAAGAGTAGGCGCCGGTATCTGTATCAACGTATCTACCAGGCTGGCCAGCCCGGCGTAAAGTGCGAGGGAATTGCCGACACCTGCTGATGCGCTGGTGGGGTTCCAGAGCGTGTTCGCTACGTAGAAGTTGCTGCTTCCGGAGATCCAGTTGCCGCCGGCAACCAGCACATTGGCTGGTGCGTTGCCTCCATTATCTATTATTGCTACTATGTTCGATGTCGCTGTAGAGACTGTAGGCGATACGAGCCCGAAATCTATCGCGGTATTGCTTATGCTCATAAGGCAGACAGAGTTGACTGTTGCGCTCGCTATCACATTGGTAGATGGAGAGCTTGCACCAGACAGCACGGAATCAAATGCGAATAAAGAGAGGATTGCTATCGCAGCTACACCAATAGCGAGCACAGCGAATACTTTGCCTGAATTATTATTCGTTCTCATCTTCAGCACAGGTTCTCAAGTATTATATTCTGGGTGTACGAACCAGCTACCTGACCTGATGGGACTCCAACTCCGAAGTATATGCTCGCGGTCGGGTTTGGCGACGCTATGCTGCCTGCTGTTATCTGGATGTGGGTGTCCGTTGCTGTCGGTATTGCGCTAAGCGCATTTCCAGTGTATGTAGCATCGCTTGTCCCATCCCAGAGGGTGTTAGAGGGCAGGAAGTTGTTGCTGCCGGAGATCCAGTTGCCGCCCTCAACGAGTATGTTTGCAGCTATGTTGCCGCCCTGGTTCGTGTCTATTATCTGGTTGGCAGTCGGCACGTTCGCGTTTGGATTGAGCGAGCCGAAGTCAATCGACCCTGTATTCAAGCTTATGAAGCACGCTGACTGTACGTTGGCTGTAGCGACGGTGTTGGTCGCTATTGCCGTCGGGCTGCCTCCGTTGCAAGTGTATCCATATACTATATTCTGGGTGTAGATTCCTGGTGGCGTTCCTGCAGGGATGTCTATTCCAAAGTAAAGGGTATTGGTTGTTGTGGGGTTGGTTCTCGTTGGGGCTGGAATCTGTATCAGCGTGTCAACGAGGCTTGCAAGCCCGGTATATAATGTAAGCGCTGTTGTTGATCCGCCGTTGGTCGCGGACCAGAGTGTATTGGTGACATAGAAATTGTTGCTGCCGGATATCATGTTGCTGCCGGCTACCAGGATGTTGGCAGGGGTATTTCCGCCGCTGTCCGTAAATGTAACCGCATTCGTTGCAGAGTATGCCTGTGTTGGGTTTAGATTCCCGAAGTTTATCGCGGTGTTGCTCGGGCCCGTTATGGAACATGAGCTCTTTACGCTTAGGGATGCAACAACGTTGCTTGGGGATGAGGAAGCACCAGCAAGGTTAATACCATAAAATGCGAATGCTAGTGTGAATGTTATCATTATTGCGGCAAATAGGCTGGTCATCCTTTTCGCCGTGATGTTTATGATGTTCAAGTTCTCACTACTTACTATTGAGAGTACATTTATAAATATATGTGTATTTTGCTTCCATTTCTGTAATTAGCGGAATACTAGCATAAGTTCTCCAGTATTATATTCTGGGAGTAGGATCCGCTCGGCTGCCCCGCAGGTACTCCGGCTCCGAAGTAGATATCGCCATTGCCGCCTGCATTAATCTTGATCTTTGTGTCAGCGAGGCTTGGGATCAGCTGTACTGCATTTCCTATATAGGATGCAGACGATGTGGGGTTCCAGAGCGTGTTCGCGACGTAGAAGTTGCTGCTTCCGGAGATCCAGTTTCCGCCCTCTACCAGAATGTTGGACGCTGCTGTGCCAGAATCGGTATCAACAACAAGGTTCGAGGTGGCCGAGTTCGACGTCGGCGCTATCGAACCGAAGTCGACTAGGCTGTTGCTCAGGCTTATGGTGCAAGTTGCCGATACCGACGGCGGGATAAATTCCATGTTGCCGAACGTTACGCTTGGCTGTTTGCCTCCCATCGGATATGAGTGAGCGTAGAAGTACTCATAATATGCAAGATTAGAGCCTGCTGTTGTATCGGAAACAGCTATCCCGACAGAGTTGCCGGTAAAGGAGGTGTCTGTGGCAGTTACGGATTGGGTCTTCTGCAGCACCGCCGTGCCCACCGTGGCGTTCATGGCCCCATTATTGTATATAGCTTGTAGGTATTTCCATGCGTTCGCGCTTGCAGTGCCTCCGCTCGCAAGCGTCGTTATCGCTGTTGTGAGTGCCTTGGAGATTGAAGCAAGTGTGCCTGCAGCCCCGGAGCCGGCGCCGAATATGTATCCCTGTGGCGTCAGCTCCGTCTCGCCTCCGAGGCCTGTGATGTGGGAGGTCTGCGTCGGATATATGAACCCGTTCAGTATATATCTAGTCAAGCCCAGTTTGAAGCCGGCCCACTGTATCACGTTGGAACTTGCAGCTGTTGACATCGCAATTGCTGGGCCTGAAGAGCCGCTTGTGAGCGTCACCGCCGCCTGGGATGTGAGCGCATCCTCGCTGAGATTGAGCAGGGAGTTGTCTGTCCCATTCGCATATGCAAGGAACACGTTCGCGCCGCTGTCGTATTGGCCGTATGTTGCACTGAGCTGCGGCGCTTCCCCGTCTGTGAGATTGAAGCGGTTTATGTTAGTCGCAGCGAATCCCATATACACAGTTATCCTGCCTTCGCCAAAGAACGCATCCGGGAACTTTAGCCAATAGAGGCTGTTGGCTGCGGTGTTCAAGGCATTCGCCTCGAGCCAGCTTGGTATCACAGTTCCGTTCACGTAAAAGAAGTCTATGTTATCCAACGCCGATGCCTCCGAAGGCTGATATTCCAAGCTGTTGACCGGGACAAGCTGCTGCCATGGTGACGGGATTATTGGAATTGGTCCGCTCACAGAAACGTATGTATAAGTAATTATCTGGCCGCTTCCGCCAGCACCGCCAGGATTGCCGCAGCCGGCGCACGCCGGACCGCCAGAGCCTCCAGTCACATTGACCTTTGAATCATTGAGGGTATCCTTGTACACCAGTATTACAGAGCCTCCACCGCCTCCACCGCCTCCACCTGCGCTTGTTCCCCCCGCCCTGCCGGCTAATCCTACTGCGATTATATTGCCGGCGAATATGTTCCTTGCCTGGATGAATATTCCTTTGCCGCCTCCGCCTCCATTTCCCCCTAATGACTTTGTGCCTCCTCCTACGCCGCCCCCTGCTCCGCCGCCTGCTGCCTCAAGGAAGTTCTGCACTCCTCCGTTGTACCATGTCACTATGTTTGACGCAGATACTGATGGAGAAGCTGGCGTGCCTCCATTCGCTCCAGCACCATTGAATCCTCCACCTGCTCCGCCGGCCGCCTGCGTGCTTCCGCCTCCTGCTCCGTTTTTGGTGCTTCCTTTGTCATTTCCTCCTCCTCCTGCGCCAGAACCTCCGAAGGAGCCTGTCACGTTGCCGCCTGGATTGCCTGTGCTGCTCGCTATTCCTGTTCCGCCGTTTGGCACGTTGCCGGTAATTATGGTCCCGTCGTTTGTGAAGTTATTTATGCACAGTATGCTGTATCCGTTGGTCGTTACCGTTACCCCTGCATTTATCTTCAGGCTGTTGCAGAATATGTCAGATGTGAGCGTCTCGCTGGCCGATATCGTAACATTCGGGAACTCGAGCGTTATCGGCACCACGTTTGCGACCTGGCTCGGGTCAGGCTCTATAGTGAGGATCTGCGTGGTCTGCGTATCTGACGTAGTATCCTTGCCTGTTATGTTGTAGCTGCCTGCTAAGAGCGTGTTGGCGTTGAAGATGGTGTTGCCAGTCGAAGAGCTCTTGACTATGCCGTTCGCAAGTATCTCTATCCCGTCTGTGGGAAGGGCGGCATTTGCTGTTATGTTGTCGCTTACCCTGTAGAAGGTAGGATTGAGCTGCATTGTAAGAGTGGGTTGCGCCCCAAATGTTATCGTAACGGTGTTGCCTGCAATCACATAGCCAGACGATGGCCTTGGCTGGTAGACAGTAGTTCCTACTGTTTGATTCGGTATGGAATAAACAAAGTTTCCTGCGTTTGTCTTGAATGTTATGGTGTTCGTAGTTGGTGTGCCTGTGCCTGTTCCAAGAAAGTCCCTGTAGGTCATATTCCATGCGGTTCCTGAAGGAAGCCCGCTTTCAGTAAAGCTCGATGTTATAGTTGCAGCTACATAGTTTGCCGTTAGAATACCGTTGCCCATGACGGTTATGTCCGTCGGATTTGATAAGGCGTTGAGTATGGTGATGTTGCTGTTCGATGCAGTCCAGTTGTTTAGTATGTCTCCTGAAGGAGGATTGGCGGTGACTTGGCCTGTGCCTATCACATTTATCACGCTGCCTGTTGCGAGTGCCGAGTACCCGTCTGTGCTTATAGTGCCGGTGCTTGGATTTGCATCGTCTAGTGTCAACGCATATGGGGGAAACTTATACGCAACAAGGCCTATCCCGGCGCCCTGTGAGGACCCGAACGTTACCGTAACAGAATATGCGCCTGCTGCCTGCGATGGACATGCAACAAGGGATGCGAGCCTGCCATAGTCTCCGGTTATGTTCTGAATAGGGGTGCATCCTGCGGGCCACGATGCAGTCGGAGTTGGCTCTGCGCTGTTTCCGCCGTCGTTCATGCCGAGGGTGAGGATGACAAAACTATTTGTAGTTGCTACAGTATACGAGAGCGTCTGTGGTGAAGACTTGATGCCATTAACGTTTATGGCATTGTAGGCGCCGTTCTGGAATATCACGTTTGCGCCCATCCCCTCTAGTATTGTTGCTGTCAATCCAGATGCGCTCGGATCCACATTTGATGAGATCGTTCCTGTGCTGTATATCGCATTGTAGCCTATGTCTGTAGCATTCGCCTTTCCCCCCTGGCCTCCACCGTTTATGCTGTAGCCAGATACGGGCTCGCTTAGGCTAGTCCAGTTCTGGCCATTCACGTTTATCTCTGCAACTGCAACCCAGAAGTAAGTCTCGAATCCATGTATCATATTAAGACTTATAGTTGCTGTTGTGCTTCCAGATCGTGCACTGGTCGCGTTCTGCGACGTGTACGAGACTGCATATGTGGAGAGTGAATCCGACTGGGCAGAGTACACGTACGAATTACCGCTCTGGCCCATGTAGGTTGTAGGCTGCGACAGCCAGGCGTGATTTTTAAACTTTAGCAGCCTGATGGCATGTGGATTGATGCTGTGGTTTTGGACCCATGACGCCGGTATAGAGAAGGTGTAGACCACATTGCTTATATAGCTATCAAGGCTTGCCTGCGAACCGAGCACGCTGTCGTTTATCTGTATGTACTGGTATACAGGGTTTTGAATAGGGAATACTACAAACGCTCCTTCGACGGGCTTTGGGGTGCTCGTCTGGTTTTCCACAGATATGCTGAAATTGATGGAATTAGTGCTCGCATTTATAGTGTTCATGTTTATTGTGAGTGAATTCAAGGTTGATTTATTCAAGTTCAATTTCACTGAATTCGATGTTGAATGCACTATGGCTTTTTCTAATCCATTTGAGTATTGGAGGTCCTGGCTTTTGGTATTTGGTGGCTGATAAATAATTGTTGTGGCTGTTGTGGTGGTTGTGGCTGTTGAAGAGGTCGCCGCTGTAGTTGAGGTCGATGAAGTCGTAGTGGTTATAGATGTCGTTGCGGCGGTCGTTGACGTGGATGATGTCGAGGTGGTGGTTGTGGAGGTGGAGGTTGTTGACAGGGTGGTTGTGGAGGGGGTGGAGGAGGTTGTTGATGTGTAGATAAGGGTGAACGTGATGTTTACGGCCGAACCCGCCGGCACTGTGCCGTTCTCCGGAGAGGGCAGATACTCGAAGCCCTGGAATACAAGCGAATTTACCGAGTAGTCTATCGCGTTTGAATTGATTGTATCTATCTGTATGGAGTTTGGCGCATATTCCTGCGCAGTGTAGTTGCCGATGCTTATCGACCACTGGTCACCAGCTGGAATCCCGTTTTCTGCGAATGTCGTCTGAACTGCCGTGCTGTTGATCGAGTTCGGAGCTGATGTTGAATTCGATGTTTGCTGCATCGCCGCCTGGAAGAAGAGCGATTGCTGTGCCACATGATGCGAGGTGTATGATACGCTCGATGAGTCGAGAAGGAACACCGCTGCTAGGATTATTATCGCGGTTGTAAGCGATATCGCTAGAAGCTCTGGGCTTTCCACGTTGTTTTCCATCCTAACCTGCCTGCATAAAATATTCCCCCCTAGGATATAAAAAAGAGGTCATCTCCCAAGAAATATCCTCCTGAAAGCCAGCCTCAGCGAATGCCAGAACAGTGCCCTTGCAGGCTTCCTCTGCGCCTGCTTCTCGCTGGGCTGCACCGCCCCCTTGTGCTTGTATGAGGCTGCCAGCTTCGCAGCAATCTTCGAGAACTTTGCTTGCCTGTCGTATATCACGACAGGGATGTGCATGGCTATGCTCTCCGGTACGCTGTCATCCTCAGGGAAGATGGCCAGCTCCTTCTTTCCGTATGACTCCTCTATCTCATCCACAGACACATCGTATGACTTGTTCCTGAACCTGTTGATTACGATGTCGTTGTCTATCCCGTGCTTGTCGTACATCGCCGCAAGCCTCATGCCTGCAGTCACCGATGACAGTTCAGGCGTGGTGACGACTATGGCATGGTCAACGAAGGCATCCATCCCCTTTATGACCGCCCTTTCTATCTCCCCGGGAGCTGTGTCGAGTATTATGAAGTCGTAGTTCAGCTTGTCCACCTTGTCCTTCAGGTGAACGAAAATCTCATCTTTGAATTCCGGCGGGATGACACCGTGGATTGTTCCGGGTAGCGCATTGAGTCCTGTGGTCGAATATTTCAGTATGGCCCTGTTCGCGCTCACCTTGCCTGTCAGGAATTCTGCGAAGCCCACGTTGACTTCCTCAAGGCCGAGATGGAACCCTACGCTTGGGTTTGAAACATCTGTATCTATTAGAAGGGTCTTGTATCCCATGTCGCTGAGTGCACACGCTAGGTTTACGGCAATTGTAGTCTTGCCAACGCCTCCCTTTTGGGATGAGACGCGTATCACGTAATTCTTATCCCGCATCTCAACACTAACCGTTGCCTTTACTACGAAAAGAAATGTTAAATACCCTTCCAGTTTAGCAGATTTTAAAGATTTTGGCAGCCGCTGCTGCTATTCCTCTTTCTCAGGCTTTTCAGCACTCAGCCTGCGCTTTATCATCTGCAGCCTTCCGAACCTGCGGCGGATGTGGAAGCTCCTCGCCTTGCTTCTGCTTATGCGCCTTCCTGCAAGCGCGACGATGGAGAAGATTATAAGGAACAATATGGCACCAATTGCGATCGCGCGGTATTCATCGTGCACAAGGTCTATGCCAAGCTGGACGCTGCCGCCCGATACCTGGGGCAGCTGCACTACTATCGGAATGCTGTAAGTGAGGGTCTGCTGGCTTACGTTGACATAGAGCGTGAGGAACCTCGTCCCAGCCGTGCTTATCGGTCCTGCGCTGAAGTATTCCCCGAACTGCTGATTCGGCTGCACGCGCAGGCTTGCGAATGTCCTGTTCACGATTATCTCTTTTGGCGGAGCCAGATTGAATGTTATGTTCGTTGGCGACGAGCCTGTGTACAGCGCCTCGATCTTTATCAGGCTCGTGCCGTTTACAGTGACTGGCGTGGCATTCAGCACCAGCAGCCTGAATATAGACTGCAGCGGCGGAGCGGGCGCCTGGGCGAAGCTTGTCACCGGCGATATTACATAGCTGGTCCTTGATACGTTCTGGATATATGCGGATATCGAGCTTTCCGATGAATGTGGTGCCATCTCGTTTATCTCCCACTCCAGATAGTAGGTGCTGTTGAGCAGTATTGATCTGGGGATGGATCCTATCTGCTCTATTGTGCCGGTGCTGCTTAGGGCGATGGCAGGGATTGCGGTGGTGACAAGCAGATTCGTGTACGTGCTGTTGGTGGGGTTTATCGCAGTGTAGGATATCAGCGCGTTCCTCGAATTGTTTAGCAGCACGACAGTGCTCTTGAGCGCAGGCGCTGTCGGGACCTGCTGCACGTTCACCTTGTAGAACAGCATTGTATTGGAAGACTGGCCAGGTGCAGACACGGTCATGTTAAGACTCTCGAGGTATGAGCCGGGCGCTGCATCTCTCGATATTGTAGTCGCCATGGTTACGTACGAGGTGCTGAACGGCGCGACCAGTATGGAGTTTGAAGAAAGGACTATCGAGTCGAAAGCGGGCTGCTGTACTGGAGAGAAGTTAACCCACTGACTGTAGCTCCTGTTGTTCGCAACCCCTATGTATTGTAGGGACACGTTGCCTGGGAACAGGTTCATGTATATCGGGAACTGTGCAAGGCTTACTCCGCCGACCGATGCCGGTGGAGGCGGGGTAACTCCAGGAGGAACCCCTCCTGAACTCGGAGGCGGCGGAGGCGGCGATTTCTGCCTGACGCTGTACTGGATCGTGAAATTGTTCGAATACAGGTTCGGAGAGGTATAGGTGACGGAGTTGAATATATAGCTGCTGTTGAACGATGCATTCTCTAGCGCAGTATAGGTTCCCGGTGCGCCGCTCACTCCTGTAAGCATGATAGTCGCAATCTCATACTGACCGGGCGAGAGGGACAGCACCGGCGACGCAGCCATGTAGGAGAAGGAATTCGGTCCGGTTATCCTTATGTGCACTACTACGTTGGACGCCGTGAGCCCGCCGTTGTTCACTATGTTCGACGTGAATGTCATTGCAGCACCAGGCTGCGCAGGATTCGGGCTGGCGGAGAACCTGCTCATCGTAAGATTGGCAGGGGTTACGACAAGGAACTGCGTGGATGAGGTGTTGTGGTCTGTTGACGAGGCGAGTGAGATTAACCCATTGTCAGTCCCGGCCATCTGCGCATTTGATGGAAATGCCACAACCCCGTTCTGAGGCACCGTGTCTATCCCTACAAGCGAGAGCCGCGTCGAGTTATAGACGTATCCAGATATTGAGTTGGTGACTATGACGTTGCCCTGCGCTAGATATGTCGTGCAGTTCATAAGGGAATACGCTGAGTAATCCAGCTTTATTTGGGTCGGCGCTACATAGACAGGAGAGGATGGCGCTATGCTGAGGTGGAATGGGCACGGCACGGTAACGCTGCCTGTGATTATCTTCTGCGATGAGTTCGCAGCATTCGCAAGCGTCATGGTTATGCCCGCAAGTGCCAGCGCAGCTAAAGCGAAGCCAAGTATCAGGCCGATCCGCATAGATTGGCTTCGCTGAGTATATTTATATTAATAACGATGGGGGAGGCGCTCCCGTTCTCATGCCTTTTCAATCCAGCAGATTAC
>JAJYDY010000013.1:14629-21017 GCA_021790455.1 Microcaldota archaeon
CATCGAAATCGCCTGGACGCAGGGGATTTACGTCGAAGAGAAAAGAGAACCTGCGTTCTAGGTCTTATAGAAACATAGTCTTTTAAGAATTCAACAGCCTAGAGGCGCTCCCGTTCTCATGCCTTTTCAATCCAGCAGATTACCTCCTCGCCGTTCTTGTTTATCTCTATCCCGTCTATCTTGAGCCCAAAGGATTCGAGGGTCTCTATCCTCTCAGAGTTGGATTCCCTGCTGTCGTAGAATCCGAGGATTAGCCTGCCGCCCTTCAGCACATGGTCGAGCGCGGATTTCGCCCACTTCTCCTCCCCATTTTCAAACGAGACATTGTCCCATACGTGCCAGTAGACGAAGTCAAACTTGTCTGGAATGCCCTTCTCCCCCGCCTTGTCAAGCTCTTCTATCGAAAGAAGGACGAAGTTGTTCGCGTTTGCAGGAAAGAGCGCCTTCGCCTTCTCTATTGACTTCGGCTCTATGTCTATCCCGAACGGCACAAGCCTGTGATCGGACCATTCCTGGAGCGACCTTAGCAGGAACCCGTTCGCGCACCCTATATCGAGGATGGTGCCGTCCTTCCTTATCGCGTCTGCGATGAAGGAACGCCTCTTCTCCCATAGTTTGAAGTCGAACCCCACCACATGGCTGCCGGTGAGGAAGCCCTTCACAAGCTCCTCGTTCTGGATCAGCTGCTTGAACTCGGGCGAGTATCTGTACTCCATCATGAACCATCTTTGTTGTTTTCTGCATTTCTTTCCGTATTCCTATATTCTACACCTATATCTACAGGAATTCCTTTATCGTTATCTGTTGTCGTCTCATCTCTGGCCGTACTTGTCAAGGAACTCCTGGTACTGTGCCAGCACAGGCTCTGGCGCAGACGGCTTCGCATCCTTCAGCAGGTTGCCCAGCACCTCCATAGTCACCTTCCCTGGCACGCCGGTCTCGAGCTCCTGCTCCAGCGCAGCCGTCTTCGCCTCCCTGCACACGCTCGCTATGTCTGCGCCGGTGAATCCCTTTGTCACCGCGCCGAGCTTGGTGTAGTCCAGGTCATCTGCAGTCGGCACATTCTTGAGGTACATCTTGAACATCTCCGCCCTATTCGCGGAGGTTGGTGGCTTCACATAGATCAGCTTGTCGAACCTGCCCGGCCTGAGTATCGCGGGATCTAGCATTTCCGGCCTGTTCGTCGCACCTATCACTACTATGTTCGTCGCCGACTTTATCCCGTCTATCTCCTGCAGCATCTCGCTAGTTATCTGCACAGCTATCTCGCTGGATCCTTCCCTCTTCGGGAGCACCCCGTCTATCTCGTCTATGAATATTACCGCAGGTATGTTCTCCTTCGCCCTGTTGAATATCTCCTTTATCGTCGCAGTGGCGCGCTCTATGCCTGCCTCTGCGAGCTCCGACCCAGAGAGCTCCATCATAGCAACGCCCTTCATCTCGCTGTCTACCGCCCTCATCATCATCGTCTTGCCGTTACCTGGAGGGCCGAACATGAGCAATCCATTGATCGTTTTCACATCGTACTTCTTCATCAGCTCCGGATGCAACAGCGGAAGCTCTATCGCCTCCCTTATCGCCTTCTTCGCGCTCTCGAGGCCTATCACATCCTTTATCATGACCACTCCCTCCTTGGTCTCCTCGCGCTGCTCCTTGCCTATGCTGCGCTGGAAGTCCATCTCGAACTTCTTGTAGGATTCGAGCTGCGCGAGCGATGTGGAAGCCTTGGTCTGCTTGAGGACGTCAAGTATGTCCTGCTGCGTTATCTCGAGCACCTTGTGCTCGCTGACTGCTTCCTGCGCGACGAGCTGCGCTACGGTCTCGGTCGCAGACTTTATGTCCGCCCCAGAATACCTCTCAGACTTCTTCGCTATCTCGTCAACATCTACCCTGTCCGATATTGGCAGATTCTGCAGGTACATCGAGAATATCTTCCTCCTGCCTTCAAGGTCTGGCAGAGGCATGTAGATTATCTTGTCGAAACGTCCGGGTCTCAGTATGGCAGCGTCGATTATGTCTGGCCTGTTCGTTGCGCCGACTATTATCACGTTGTTTATCTTCTGGAACCCGTCCATCTCTATGAGCAGCTGCGACAGCGCGTGCCTGTGGGTGTCGTCGACAGCTCCCTCTCCCTCCCGCGTAAGCGCAATCGAGTCTATCTCGTCGAAGAAGAGCACGCATGGTGCATTCTTCTTTGCGATAGAGAATATGTTCGATATCATCCTTTCGCTCTCCCCCGGGAAGGCTGATATCAGGTCAGTCGACTTGACATAGTAGAATCCGGCATGTATCTCGTTTGCAAGCGCCCTCATCATCATCGTCTTTCCTGTGCCTGGAGGGCCGAATAGAAGCACGCCCTTCGAAGGGCGGACGTTGTACGCCCTTGATATGCCCCTCTCTTCTATCGGAGCTATTATCGCATCCTTGAGTTGCTTTTTGGTCGCGTCGTAGTTCCCTATCTTGTCGAACGTCTCCGACACGTTGCCCGCGGAAAGGTTCTCGAAAGCCTCGCCGAACTTCATCCTTATGTCCTGCTTCTTCACTTCCAGTGCCTGCACAGGGTTTATCCCGGAATACTCGAACATGTAGAGGAGAGCGGGAGCGATCGCGAAGCTCAGGAAAGGCAGCACATAGTTGATTCCAGTTATGCCGGCCTGCGGGCCGAGCATAACGAAAGATATCGGGAACAGCACACCGACTGCGCTAGCATACGAGCCTTTGAACTTAGACCTGCTGGAGACCGCCATGAAGTCTATCCCTATGATCGCGGCGAAGAGCACCGCTGTCTGCAATATGTAGCCGAGGGGATAATCCATGAGCGCCTGCGCTATTATGCCAAAGATGCTTGGCACGAGCGTGGTGACCTGCTCTGAAAAGAATGTCGAGAGCGTATAAGAGAGCCCGGCACCAAATGTGCCTGTGCTGAGAGCAGGCTTGCCTGCCTGGTCAAGCGCAAGGACCTGGAAGTTGATCTGGCTAGAGGCGAGTACCGCATGCGCCTCCTGGCCACTGTAGACTATGTATCCTACGTTCTGCACCCCGGTGATCCCAGAAAGCGCGACTACTAGCACCATCGTGAGCAGAAGGGTTACTACAGCGCGCTTGTTGCCTATGGTGAGCACGGCAAAGACGAATGCTGGAATTATGAATATGAAGCCCAGCACCGAGAATGCCAGCGCCGTTAGGAGAAATGTGAATGCTATGGCTCGATAGTACTTGAATCCATAGAGGAGCATGCCTGTAGCCGGGATCAGGAACGCCCATGCGAGGACTGGTGCCTGATACATGAATACGGGGTATATGAAAAGGGTGTAGATGAGAAGGCCCAGGAATGGCTGGAAAAGGGTTGCGAAGAAGAGCACGGCCAGTAGGAGAAATATGATCCAGATAGGATAGAAACCGAA
The DNA here is from genome assembly GCA_021790455.1 of Microcaldota archaeon. Classification (GTDB taxonomy): domain Archaea; phylum Micrarchaeota; class Micrarchaeia; order Micrarchaeales; family Micrarchaeaceae; genus JAJZYD01. The sequence goes on from JAJYDY010000013.1 coordinate 18,034, forward strand.
TGCCCAGTTTACGGCTATGAATGCGAGGGAAATGAGCAGTGCGTCGAGGAAGCTCTCAGCAGAGCTCATGTCCATGAGCTTGTCCTTCAGATGGTATACACCTATAGGAGTCCTCTTGAAGCGCCTCCTGATTATCTCCTTGGATACTGCGGCGCTGCCTACACTCCCGCCGCCGACCCCGCCTGCGGCTAAAGAAGAGTTTCCGCTATCGTCACCCGCTACTTTAGGCCGCGCCTCCTCCATCAAACCATTCTCTGCAATTTTTAATTATATTTGTGAATTGCTTAATATATAGAGGTTCTCTGCTTTAACATATATATTTTAAGGTTTAGAGGATAAAGCGTAAGCATAATACCCGACATAGCTCAACGGCAGAGCGATCGCCTGTAGTTTGTGCCTTCTTGGGTTCAAGAAGATAGCGATAGGTTGGGAGTTCAAATCTCCCTGTCGGGATTTTTCCGGTGATATCATGGTGGAGAACGCATGTGTGTTCTGCAAGATTGTAAATGGGGAGATTCCAGCCAAGAAGTTCTGGGAGGACAAGGACTTCATCGCGATACTTGACATAAGGCCGAATATGAAGGGCCAGTCGCTCCTGATTCCGAAGGTGCACACCGAAAGCAAATTCTCAGCCCAGAGCGACGAGGACCTTGCGAAGATAATGTCTGCGGCGAAGAAGGTTGCGAACCTCCTTGAGAAGACGCTGGGCGCAAAAAGGGTCTTACTGGTGTTCGAAGGGCTTGATGTGAACCACCTGCACGCAAAGCTATTCCCGTATTATGAACACGGAACTGGAATAACGCGACTAGGCCCTCCAGCAAGCAAGGAGGAACTAGAAGAAGTAAGGAAGCTTCTCACTAAACAATAATTATATAAATCGGTAGCGCCATAGTCCTATCGCGTGACACACATTTCTATTACATGCCTTGGTAGTCTAGTGGTCTAGGATGCGAGCCTGTCACGCTTGCGACCCGGGTTCGAATCCCGGCCAAGGCGTCTTCTGCTTCCGACGACTTGGCGGGTTCGATTATCAAGCCAGGCCCCAAGCTAAAAAAAGATAGTGGGTTCGAATTTAGCACGCTGTCGCACCAATTAGAATTGGCTGCGAATTCACTTTCGCAGGCGAAAGTGGAAGAACTGAAGGCAGTTCTTCATAAAGTTTACAAGAAACGCTTCAAACAGCCGACAGAGCCGAAATACGGCTCCATCAGCAAGGCTTTCACTGAACTTGAGTTGCAACATTTCTTTAGAAATGTAAAGTCAGAAAAGTTCAGACTTCTTTTCAAATATCAGGCTTATCTAGGCCTTCGAGTCGGCGAAGTGAGCAAGTTGCACGTAAGCAACATCAACTTCGACAAGCGAGAACTGACTTTGAAGAGTGAGAAGTCAGGCAGGCTAGATTCCTTGATCATACCGGTAGAACTGTTCAAAGAAACGGTAGAATACATAGCCAAAAACGAAGCTGCAGTAAAGGCTTCGAACGGCTATATATTCTACAAAGAAAACGACAACAACCATAACGAAATTCAGCATGTGGAACTGAATTACGTAAGAAAGGTCTTCCGCAATACGCTGAAACTTGCGTCTTTAGACGAGTTTTATGCTTATTCGGAAGAAACCGCGCCTGACAGAACAGCACGTAAGCTGTTCAGGCTGTCCACACACAGCCTTAGACATTACGCCATAACGCGCTTCAGTAAGGCAAACAACGGCAACGTGGTACTGACTAGCAGATACGCCAGACACGCTAGTCCCTCAACAACAATTCGCTATATCGCAAAAGATAACGAAGAGCTTTATAGAAACATAGACGCAACTTTTGATTCTTCGATATCCAAAGTTAAGGCGATGTTGCAAATCACAAAGGCTTAATATTGACTTTCGATACTTCCTCGCTGAGTGCTTTCTGTTTTCTTTTATCAAGTACTTCATTTATCCTTCTTTCAGCGATTTTTACATAGTCCTCACTTACATCGTAGCCAACAAAATTACGGTTTAGCATCAGTGCTGCAACCGCGCTTGTGCCACTTCCCATAAATGGATCAAGTATTATTTCATCTTCAAATGTGTATAATTTTATGCATCTAGAAGGCAATTCTATTGGAAATGGCGCAGGATGTCCTACTCTGGATGCATATTCAGCATTAAAGGACCATATACTCTTTGTATACTCGATAAATTCCTCCTTTGTTATAGTGGATTTCATGTTAGACTTTATGCCCCTAGTGAATGTTTCTTTTGAAAAAATAAGTATATACTCATGACCATCTCTCAGCACCGGATTCTTCGCTGACATATAGCTTCCCCACGCGATAGAAGAGGTCGCAGCAGCTCCCTTTGTCCATATAACTTCGCCTCGCATAAGAAATCCAAGTTTTAGCATATCTTCTATGATAAACGAGTGAAGCGGTAAGTATGGTTTCCTACCAAGATTGGCGACATTTATACATGCCTTTCCGCCTGGTACCAGAACTCTATGAACCTCTTTCCATATCTTATTCAAAAATGCTCTATACTCTTCAAGCGACATTTCCTTGTCGTATAATTTGCCAACGTTATACGGCGGCGATGTAACCATTAGGTGTACACTATTATCCGGTATCTCTGTCATCTTTTCCGATGACTTACAGAAAATTTTATTTATTTTATTTGGAGATATCGGATTTTCTGTAAAATCCACTACTTCCTTCTCCTTCGGCATCCCTTCGTATAGCCTGCCGCCATAAAATTTAGATGAATCATGATTTGCCCTACTAGGACTACCAAAAGCACTTGTTTCAGATCCATTCTTCTTTGGCGGCAAACCCATTTAATCAGTTTAGAACTCTAGACATGTAATGATAATTTACACCATTTAATTATAAGAGCCTTTCCCTCAATTTACTATTAGGCTGTTGACTTTTATATCGGCATCGTCTAATCACCTTTTTAAGTTCCTGACGTTTCACTCCCACATTACATTTCAAGAATATTTTATCACATAC
>JAJYDY010000014.1 GCA_021790455.1 Microcaldota archaeon
CTGAGGACGCCGTACCAGGCATTCCTCGAGAAAATGCGAAAGAATAAAAGGTGAGAATGTGAAATCAAATTACCGAGAGAACATTAATTCAGGACAATACAACGGGAAAAAGGAAAGAAGAAGCCTTAAATATGAGAAAGGAGCTCTCCCTCAACATGGAAAAGACAAGGCAGAGCCAAAGGGCATCCATGGAGGCGAGATGGGTTGCACTCTGGAATGAACTGGGCGCGAAGGGGGATCCGATTGCAGTATTCGAATCGCTGGTTGAGGAGTATTCCAAGGGAAGGGTTTACCACAACCTTACACACATTGAATTCTGTTTGGACCAGCTGGATAGGGTCAGGGATAGTCTCAAGGACCAGAACAGCGTCGCATTCGCACTCTGGTTCCACGATGTTGTCTACAATACCAGGGCGCAGGACAACGAGGTAAAGAGCGCAGAATGGGCCATGGCCGTAGCAATCGGCGCTGGACTTGGGAAGGAGTTCGCCGAGAAGGTAAGGGACCTAATCCTGACAACAAGGCATGCGTCTGACCTGGAGCATGATGCAGCGTATCTCGCTGACATAGACCTCGCGATACTCGGGCAGCCCGCAGATGCGTTTGATATTTACAACCGGAGCATCGCGCAGGAGTTCTCGTGGGTGCCGCCTGAGTTATACAGGGAGGGAAGAAAGGGAGTTCTCTCACGATTTGTTGACCCTGGCAGGCAGAACGTGTTTTCAACAGAGGAATTCCGCAGAGAGTATGAGACGACGGCGAAGAGCAACATAGAGAGAGCGATAGAGCAGCTCACTCCAGAAAAGGCATTGCCGATCGGGGTATACGCAGGCAGCTTCGACCCTCCGACGCTGGGCCATGCATGGATGATAAACAAGGGAAGGAAGCTTTTCAGCAAGCTGGTCGTCGCAGTCGCGGTGAACCCGGCGAAGAAGAGCGCGTTCACAGCCCAGGAGAGGGTGGCGATGCTCAAATCGATGACCGCAGGGTTTCAAAACGTAGAGGTAACATCGTTCGAGAACATATACACTGCCCGCTTCGCTAAGTCAGTCGGAGCGGAGTATCTCCTCAGGGGAGTAAGGAATGGCGCCGACTTCGAATACGAGAAGGCGATCGCAGAGGTAAATAGCGATCTCGAGCCGGGGATAATCACTGTTGCGCTGACGCCTCCTCCGGAAGTGGCAAATATCAGTTCTAGTCTAGTAAAGAGCCTTATAGGACCGGAAGGCTGGAGGGATGCGATAAGGAGATACCTTCCTCCAGAGGCGTACGCGGAGATGCTCAGGCACAATCCAGCTTAGGTAAAGGCGAGATGGGGGTTATTTTTTATCGCTTCTCTTTTCATATTATAATGTGGGCGAGTAGATGGAATGCGTTCTTTGCAGGATAGGGAACGAAAACGCGGTGATTACCGAGACGAAGCACTGGATTGTTTCCCTCTCCCACGACCAATCTTACCTTGGAAGATGCTTGATAGTCGCGAAGAGACATGTAGGCAGTCTGAGTGAGCTCAAGAAGTGCGAGTGGGAGGATTTCGGAGAAGTCGTGAAAAGGCTGGAGCTCGCACTGACAAAGGCGTTCAATGCTACGCTTTTCAACATCAACTGCATGATGAACGACGCTTATCTCAAACACCCCCCGAACCCGCATGTGCACTGGCACCTGAGACCAAGATACAGCCACACGGTCGTGTTTGAGGGAAGGACTTTCTTCGATAAGGAATTCGGACACCGGTTCAACCCCGAGAAGACGAGGAAGGTCAGGGATAACCTGCGCGATGACATAATCGCAAGGATGATTACTTACCTCGGCACCTGAAACTTTTCTGGCTGGCTCTTGCGCAGGCCTATGCAGCTATGGTTGAGGAATATGTTATAGTACATTATTGCATCTCTCGTCTTCGAATCCTCTATTATCCCGTCCCTCACCATCAGCAGTGCATCTGCGACGGATACTTCCATCACTATTATACTCCTTTCCGATGGCTCGAGCTTCTGCCCTACGTTCCTCCCGCATCTTACAAGATAGCAGTGGAATTCCTCATTGACATATCCGGGAGTAGGGAGTGACCTGAAGAGGAATTTCGAACTCCTTGCGGTGTATCCCGTCTCCTCCTCAAGCTCCCTGACAGCCGCAGCTTCTGGCTTCTCTCCCTCATCCACTTTCCCCGCCGGCAGCTCTATTATCCTCCTTGCAAACGGACCCCTGAACTGCCTTAGGAGGATTATCTTTCCCTCTTTTGTTATCGGTAGTATAACTGCTGATGGACGATGGCTGACAACGCCAACGTGGTGCACGGTCTTGTCCGGATATAAAACGTCCTCTTCGTACACTCCGAAGACCCTTCCACTGTACATCGATTGCCTTGTCCCTGCTACAGATCCGCCATCCGCATCTTTCGCGGTTCCCATTTCTCTTCTCGTCATTTACTCACGCTTCTTTCCAGCATCAGAGGAGGATCCCATTCAACTTCATTCGGTATGACTCCAATCTCCTTGCATGCATCGAACCGTCTCCTTGCTTCTTCGATGTAGAGCTCCGGAGTCCTCCAGGATGGGAACTTCCCTCCGCGTGCACCTTCCTGCACATCATACGCCTCCCATAGGCACCACAGCATCCTGTCAAAGGTCCTGATCTTCATCATAGCATCTAGGCTTTCCCTGAGCGATTGGTCTTTCCTGATCTCCAGATATCTCGATAAGAACAATTCCCTATCACCGGCCGGCAGCAACTCCCTGTCGAAGAATGCCGCTATATCATAGGCAGGAGGAACGATGGCTGCTGTCTCCCAGTCTATAAGCTGCACCCCATTATCTGTCACAACCATGTTCGACCTGTTTATGTCGCAATGCCCTATCGACTGGCTCTCCGCTTCCGGGATCCCATCCGCACGCAGCCTCTTATATGCGGAAACGATAGCATTAGTGAATCCAAAACCCCTATGATATTCGGCGCGCTTGGCAGCAACGTACGAAACTTTCTCTTCTACAGGACGAAATATTTCGCTCTCGCTGACTCTCTTCTCCAGGGCGGAGGCACTGCCATCGCTCACATCTATGCTGTGCAGCCGCGCCATCAGCTCTGCTATTTCTTTTATCAGCTCTGGAGTTAGCTCGGTAGGGCTCTTGCCCTTTACAAACTTGATTACTAGGAAAGGGGTGCCAAAGAATGAGTTCCTTGTCTCCTTGATCAATGATTCCGGGGCGAAGCCAAGACCGCTTATCAACTTTAGCGCAGAGTGCTCATACTCTGCGTGCTCCTCCGGGTTCTTTTTTAAGCTGAAACGGAACAGGAACACGTCTGCATCGGTGTCAGCAAGATAGTTGAAGTGCCTTGTTCCGGCTCCGACATATCTTATGCTTGATATGGATGAGCATTTCCCTCCAAGCACTGCGGGCGCTATGCTGCTGAGGTAGCTCTCTATCCTTCCCTCAAAGTACCTCTGCGCCCCGCTCTCGTCTGAAATGAGGTCGTCTTTCCCCGAACCATTCCTCAACGCATCCGTAATCTTCTGCGCCTGTCCTTCAACAATTGGTGCCGTTCCCCGCGGAACGAGGTGCTGCCATGGCCTTCCCTCGAATATCATGTTCCTTATCGCAGTTCCAGAAAGCTCAGACCTCCTGAACAGCGGAGGGATGACCACAGCTATCCCCTCTTCCCTGAATATCCTCTGCACCCACTCGTTCTCCGAGAACACGACCTCTATGTCGCCGTGCCTGTTCTTTATGTAGTTCATCCATGTGGAATCACTTCCGAAGTCTGGCGCCTCGAGGAACTCTATCCTTTCGTGTGCAATCCCTGCTGCATCTATCGCGGCTTTTATCATCTCGATTCTCGTACCTGCATCCATAGGGTTGTGACGGGTGCCTGACGTCTGCGAGCTGCCTATGCACACGACCAGCTTGTCGCACACCGAGAGCGCGTACTTCGCAGCCTCAAGGTGGCCGAGGTGGAATGGCTGGAACCTCCCAACCAGCATTCCCTTTGCATACGGCCTCGGTTCCGCACTGTTCCTCTCCGCTAGCGTTGATGCCTCCATTTATGCCACGCTCTTCTCCTTTACCTTCCCGTCCCATGCAGAAACTCCCTTTGGAATGTACACTTTCTCTGGCATAGCTCCGGCGTCTCCCCTAAGCCACTTCTCTATCCTTCCACGCACTTCATCCAGCTTCTGGTCCCTGAGCAGCTTGCCGTTCCTGAAAACCTCAACTAGCTGGTCCTTGCCAGGCGCGCGAGAGCTGGCTGTCTTGAAAGTGCCGTCAGCCCGCAGCAGCTTCATCCTGCCGGCCTTAGAGTTCTTGCCAGGATCTGTGACCGGCTGCTTGTAGACGTCCCTTTCTTTCCCGTCTACGGTTGCGCTTGCGCACTTGAATGCGAACTTCTCCGTATCCCTGTCAACCTTCTGCAGGAGGGCGCCGCCCATTCCGAATGCGAGGTTGTCTGCTGAAAAGCCCGCTTTTTCTATAGCTGTGAGGATCTTATGAGCTGAATTGTAGTTCACGCCGTCTCCTTGTATAACCCGAACTTTGTCATTGAGGACCCAGTAGCCCTTCTCGTTCTTTGCCGCGCCGAACTTCTGCTTCAGTATCTTCAGCACCTTTGGCACAACCTCTTCCGGAGTCCCCGAATCCGGCCTTATCACTAGGACCCCATCCCTCTCAAGCACCTGCTTCTTCAGCTGCTTCCCCCAGATGTCACTGCACGCCTTGAATATGTCGTATGAGTCTGAAACAACCGCAACCGTTCCCTTCGGGAACTGCTTCAGCATATTTGCCAGCGCTTCTGCCTCGTGCTCCCTGCCCCATGCTGTTATGGTGGAATGCTCCGCTGCTGGAATCGAGAATCCAGGCATGTCTGCGCTGTAATATTTTATCAGCATGAGAAGCCCGGCGATAGTGTCCGTTCCCCTGAAGCTGACGAGGTGAGCCCCTCCTCCGATAGCTGCGGTCTCCACAGATGGCGATCCCCTGAACCCAAAGTCGTGCAGCTTGAAATCGACCAGCTTCGGATTCCCGCTCCTCCTTAGGTGGCTCGCTATCATCCTCCTCATGTTCATGGAGAGCGTTGCGACAGTCGTCGGATACCAGACCTGTACGAGAAGGGTCTCGAGGTAGTTGGTCAGCCAGTAACAGTTCGGGTCTGTGGTCTCTATGGTGACAAGGACATTGTGCGTAGGAACCACGCTCCCCTCGGGCACTGCTCTTATGCTCACCGGCAGCCTGCCCTCATGCCTCTTTAGGATGTATTCCCAGCCCTCCCTGTTGAACAGCCTCTTGTCGCCGAGATGCTTCTCGGCAACCATCTCTGCAAAGTCTATCATCTCCTGTGTTACAACCCTCCCCTCAAGGTGCTTCTTTATTATGTACTGCAGCCCGAAGAAGGCTGTCTCAGGGAACCATCCCCCTCTTGACTCGAAATATGAGTATATGTTCTCCGTACCAGGTGGATACTGCCTCCAGTGCGTGAGCTTGTAGCTGTCTGTGAGCAGGACTATGCTGTCTTCGAGGTTCTTCCCCTCCATCATTTCATGAAGGGTCTTCTTGGCGCGCTTTGCCATTTAATCACCATGCATATATGGAGAAGCCTTATATATATGTAATCTGGATAAGGTATATATATTTGCTATATACCATATATACATATGGAGAAGCACGTTTTTAAGTTCGGGGATAGCAGCCTTGCCATCATTGTACCGAAGAAATGGGCTGTTAAGCACAGACTATCGCGGGAGAGCAGGATAAATGTTTCCGAGGGACAGCGGGGGGAGCTGGTGATATCTGCGGAGGAGATGAAGAGCAGGGAGGCTGCAAGGATGGTTGACAAGTCGCTGAATCCTGGCCTCATAACCAGGTGGATAGGCCTCAATTACATGTATGGGGTCAGCAAGCTGAAGATATATTCAGGTGACGGGTTCTCTCAGGAGCAGTTGGGCGCAATAGAGGACAAGCTTAGCACAGACTGCCCTGGCTTTGAGGTGACGAGTCAGTCCCACGGTGAGATAGGAATAGAGGACTTTTCGAGCATGAAGGACGTTGACCTGCAGAAGGTTCTTGCAAGGATAAAGTTCCTGATAGAGCAGGAGTTCGCGGAGGTGCTGGAAGGGAATCCGAAGACGGTTGCAAAGATAGAGAAAAGGGTCAACAGGTTCTACATGATGGGGACAAGGTACCTCAACCTCGCGCAGCCTAGGGACTACCAGAGATACTATGTATTCCTCAACAAGCTCGAGCTCATCTCGGACAGAATGATGGAATTATCTGCTGATGTGACTCCAAAGAAGAGGCATATATACAAGATGCTCAGCAGCCAATTCGCATTGTGCTATCCTGCTTTCGATGGGGATGAGAAGGCGATAGCGAAGGCCGCGGAGCTGAGAAAGAATGTGAAGGATATTGTCAAGAGGGCGAGGCTGGATCACCATGAGGGATTCGTCTTTATGGAGGTAGCTAACAGCATAGCGAACATCGCAGAATACGGATTCATGGCAGAGAAGCCAATGCCTGTTTAGAAGAAGAATGCATCAGTTCTTCAGCATCCCTTTTTCCTTGAGCTTCGCGACGTCGAATGGGCTGTAGCGCCATACTATGTTCCCCCTCTCATCGCTCTGGACTACCCATGGCTCTATGATGACCGTATCGTTCTCCTTTATCCAGAACCTCCGCCTCAGCCTGCCGGGGATTATGCAGAGCCTTTCCTTGCCATCCTGGCATGCAACTATGAACTTCGTCGCTCCGACCAGCTTGGTCACGGTCCCGAGGATCTGGTTCGGCTCCGGCATCTTAAGCCTGTACTCTACCGGTGCGCCGCGCCTCATATCAACATTTCTATTCGGTCTTGGCATTCATTTCACTTCGCTTTGATACATAGTTTTCTGTTTCGCCTGTAAACATCATCTATTATGCGTTTTGCTGGCTGCTCCATACCTCATTGCTTGTTCTTGTCGTCCGTTCCGCATGTAGCCTGAAGAAGCTGAGGTTGCTCTCGAAGTTTCTCTGCTTTTCCAGAGCCAATTCCTTTAGCAGTTTGCTTTCCCTTTTCATAGCTTCTCGCCAAATATCTTTTCCACTGTGACATCCTTTATATGTAATTGCTTTATAAAGAACTTTAATTCTTGCTTATTTAAGTGCTGCTTAAAGATCAGATACATATGTGAGGCGCCAAGATGGTCTTTCTCCGAACCGAGATAGAACCTATATACCAATTGCAAGGTCAGGGAATCTATAAATAGCATTCAGTAGCTCTTGATGCCATACCTCGCGCCGCAAGCTTCGCACACGAACTGGAACATTCCGCGTCCGCCGCTTTCCACATGAGAGTCAGGTTTGTGGCACTCCTTGCAGATGACATAGATCTCGAAGAACCTGCGGGTGCGCTTGTTCAGATCGTCGTTGGAGAACTTTCCTGAAAGGATGAGCCGCTGCTCCTCCACGTTGATAGGGACCGCAAGCTCCTTGCCAATATAGCGCGCGAACTCCTCTGGCTTCCTTCTCGCCCTGTCAGCGATTGCGCCGAGGTTCTTTATTATCGTTTTGTTTCCCTGGATGAGCGCGTCCACTGTCGGGATCTTGAAGTCTGAGACGTCTGCGACTACCCTTGGCATCTTCTCGAATGCCCTGTCGAGCAGCTTGTCGTACTCCTCGTCGCTCATGATGATCGTATCCTTTTCTATAAGTAAGTATTTAAGCCAGTGCACCTGCTGCCTCTTTCGGATTATGGGGAAGGAACCAAGGAGTGCACAAGGCGGCCGGCAAAATCCCGACACAAAAACCGTCAGATACAGCCATCCTTCCGGCGCTATTTTCGCTGATAGCAAACCTATTTAAATGACATAACCAAGAGATACTTGGCAGATAGGCGGGAAGCTAAGGGTTTCCCATCCGCAAATCCCTTTAGGCGGGCCAATGCTGCTGCAGTATTATAGATGCATATAAAGCCTGCATGGAAGCGTCGACGTTTTGCCCCAGGTGGTAGCTTTGTATGCGAACCAGGCCAGGCCGGAAGGAGCAACCTTAAGCATATAAAAACTATGCTCTTGGGATACAGAGCTGAGCAGAAATGCAATCAACTTTATATGTGTTTATGATGCAAGGCAGCTTCTGCCAAAACTTCTGGTAGAAGTTTTATCAAGAACTTTAAATGTGAGTATGGAATAAATAACATTTATGCCGGGTTCGCCTAGTGGTAGGGCGGCAGCCTGCTAAGCTGTTTAGTCAGAAATGGCTTTCGCGAGTTCGAATCTCGCACCCGGCGTTTTTGATTGCATGGACATCGAGGAAATCTACCGGCATTAAGAGAAAAAACACAGGAAAATAGCGAGCTAGACCCTGAGGATGCTTGGAATCTGTAGGAGTTGTCTCAGAAATGCTGTGATAATCCTCTCCCCTTCCCGCATCTCGGCCTCTTTCTCAGGATAGTATTCGCCGTTCCTTCCGCAGTACTTCACGCAGATGAAGCTGTCGGCTATCTCGTCCCTCTTGTATCCCGCATTGCTCAGAGTCTCATCAAGCACGTCATTGCTCGTATTCGTTACTATTACGAAGTAATACCTGCTCCCATACTTACTCTTGAAGTCGGCGTACTTCTTCAGCGTCGCAGCGTCTAGATGCGCGTAGCCATGCGGCTCTATCAGAAGCACCCTCCCGTCAATGGTGAGATTGACTATAAAGTCAGGTTTGATATATTTCGAGCCATTGCCGTTCCCGTTTCCTCCGTTGAAATCCCCATTGACCTCCTTCCTGAGAACGAACAGTATCTTCTCGTACAGGAATGAGAGTCCTGTGCTCATTATCGCGCGTGCGGTCATCTCCTCAAGGGGGGATGCGAGCTGGCGTTCTGCCCTGCTGTGCACGTCGAGCTCGCGCCTGTGCAGCTTATATAGAGCAAACAGAATCCTTATCTTATTTGGGATGTCTCCGGTTATCTGTGAGCTCAGCTCCTCGCAAACCGCCGTGTGCCTGAGCACATGCCTGTTTATCGGCATCATAGCCCTGAACTCGGAGATGCTATGCAGGAGATCTACGTTTGTCAGGTAGATGTTCCTCCCTGTCGGCTCGCTCCTGCACCTTTGAAGTTTTCCCTTGAATATCATCTGCGTGCCGATTGGCGCATCGCAGAGGAATTCCCATGCAAGGGCAGACCTGCTTTGCCTGTCCTGCACCCGATCCTCTTCGTTTACAAGTGGGAGGGCATCGCCATTCAGAAGGCCCTGCCTGACAACGCACTTTATCCTAATCCCTTCGTCTTCAACCCATAGAATAAGGGTGCCGCTCCTTGCTCCCTCACGCGTATCTTTGATATGCGGCTCTCTCCCTACGATGCGGCCTTTCGTTAAGACCTCGGCCCCTGGTTCCTGCCTAGTCGCGTAATACAGTGAAAGGCCGCTAATCACCCCTGATAGCGAACCGGTACGCACACTATTGCATGTGAGCAAAATTATTTATTTGTATCCCAAACGCAAAATATCAGGAGCGAAACACCCCACAATGCTTAAATATCAGGCTTCTGGAGAGGTAAATTATGTCAAGGGAGCGCCATAGTGAATTGGTAGGTGTAAGGCTGGACCTGAAGGACCTCGCCCTGCTGAGGAAGTTCATTATCGAGAATGGCCTGCAGACAAGGAGCGAGGGCCTGAGGACCCTTATCAGGAGAGCTGACCATTATGAAAAGCTGAAAGCGGAAATCTCGGAAATAGCCGCTAGGCTCAGGGAGGGCGCTGAAACGAACAGGTCGCTTGATGCGCTCCTGCGCAAGCTCGAGAAGAGGGAAAACTTCCAGGTTGCGCTCATCCAGCTGGTGCTCGACCTTGGTGAGAGAGTGGAGACGCTGGAGAGAAGGGAAGCGCACAGGACAAAGCAGCATGGGCCGTGAAATCATGGCTCTAACTGATTCTACACTGTATTCAGGAGCACAGCGCATGCGATTATCAGGATGAACCCGAATAGCTGGAATGGTGTGAACCTTTCCCTATAGAACTCGAATCCGAAGAGCATTACTATCGCAGGCTCTATCGCGACTATTGCGCCCCCCAGCACCACAATGCCCAGAAGCGAATATGCAGCCACTCCTATCGCACCAGCAGCATCGAATATCCCTACGAGTACTGCGGAGAGGAACGGGAGCGACCTCAGTTTTAGCGGCTTGTCGATTCCAGTATGTTTCCTCGGCTTGTAGAAGAGCAGCGTATCTGCAAGGACTATCACAAAAGCAACCAGCTTCGCTATCGTTGCAGGTATCGCAATTCCTCCAGAGAGGGTAACTGCATATATGAAAGCGACATAGAAGAAGCCAAGCATTATGTTTCCTGCAAGCGCGGGAATCAGCTTCCTGTTGATCTTGAAATGGTCCCTGCTCATCACAAGCGCAACCCCAGCAAAGATGCCAATGATTCCGATGACCTCTATGTTTGTTATCGGCTCGATGAGGATAAGGATGCCGAAGAGCACTATTATCGCATACGGCACATCGACCAGCGCCATTGTGTTGCCGACCTGCTCCGTCTCAAGCGATTTGAAGACCCAGAGGTACCATGCGCCTTCTAGGAAGCCGGCTGCGACAGACAGCGCTATCACGATCGGAGTCATTGTCCCGACGAGCTGCGGGATCGTAAACATTGATAGCGTAGCAAGCGTCCCTGTTGCAAGGACGATCACCGCAGTCCTATTATGTCCAATTATCCTTGACGGGTACTTTGATAGTCCATCCGCTATCGAATAGGTCAGAAGGGCGAGGAGCGCTATGACTATCCCTATGAGAATCATGATGATTACTTCTTGCGCAGTAATTTAAGCTTTGTCGCTCATCTACTTACATGGCATTTTTTGGGAAGGCGCAGAGCGCGATAGAGTACCTTACCACTTATGGATGGACTATTCTCGTCGTGATTATTGTAATCGCGCTTCTCTTCCTGATTACGAAGCCATCTTCCGGATCGAACTGCATTCCGGAGAGCGGATATTCCTGCACAAGTCCTTCCCTAAATGCAAGCGGGTACCTGGAAGTTACATTCTCGGAGAGCCTGGACCTAGGGAACATCACCGTAACTGGATTGCAGTGCACAACAGGTCCGGTCACACCATCTACGTTCCAGGCTGCAGATTATGTCCTTGCGCCTAACACATATTCCAGGCTGATAATGCACTGCCCGATCAGCTCTAGCGCAATTGGTACCACATTCTTAGGTTACCTTTGGATTCAGTATCACAGCAACGCGTTTCCTAACGAACCCGTGCTTGCGGACAATTTTGCGCATGTGGTATTGCCAGTTACCACAAATTCCGGATTCACCAATTTTACCTCTGTGATTACCACGTCTACAGCAACGAGCAGCACGACAAGCACTTCAACAACGACATCGAGTACAACTACCACGATCGGCGCTTGCTCGCCGGTTAGTTATGTATATTGCATCGGTGGAGACGTGAATAGTAGCGCGTCTAACATAGTCTACTCATCGCCTGTTTGCTCCAACGGCAACCTTGGTGGATGGTCATCGCAAACCCCATATCTGAAAGGGATATACCAACATAGCTGTACGGAGAGCGGCGGTTATATATATTGCGTTGGCGGGCTCTCGCCTTCGGCAGCCGGGGCGCAGATTTCTGGAGGCAGCATACTCAACGGGTGGACAGCAGGGGCAAATTATCCTTTTAATGATCATGGTCTCAGTTGCGCGGCCCTGAACGGATATATATACTGCGTCGCTGGCAGCAACAGCAATACAAGCGCGGATATAAGCGAGGTTTATTCTGCGCCAATTACGGGCAACAGCATAGGCGCATGGACGTTACAGCAACCATATCCAATAGCGGACTTTGGGCTTAGCTGCGTCAATAGTACAAGCGGAATTGCCTGCGTCGGCGGTGCGAGTCCAACGCCAGTCAACAACGAATATTCTGCTCCAGTATCCGGCGGGACGCTTAGCTCATGGACATATGACCAAGGCCTGTTGCAAGCGAGCCAGTTTCCCGGTTGTACTGCGTGGAATGGGTATATCTACTGTATTGGAGGAACGGATGGAAATGCCACCTACTCAGCAACTATAGCATCTGGAGGCACGGTTGGGACATGGGCTGCCCAAACACCTTACCCACTTATAAACATCGCCCCAGGGAGTTGCGTGGCATCAAACGGCCACGTCTATTGCATTGGTGGAATTGCTAATGGCTTAACAGTAAATGCAGTGTATGGCGCACCGCTTTCTGCGAATGTTGTCGGTGCATGGTCACAACAGCCGAACTACCCGGCAGCGGATGAATACTTTAGCTGTGTTGTAGACTAAGTCGTTTGCCAGCGCGCTGCATGTTGGATTAGGTTGGTTTAATAAATGTTACAGGAGTAGGTTTTGTGAGAAGATGGCGCTAGAATCACTGAAGAAACTTTCCCTCAACGAGCTCCTCTCCAGGCTGCACGAGTCCATCAGCGGCTTCAGCAGGGACATAGGCAGGCTCACCGACAGGAACAGGGAGCTGACTCTCGTCGACATAATAGAGCTAAGGAACCATGTGAAGAGGAAGCTGGAGGCGCACGAGGAAGGCGCTGAGAACGAGAAGCTGCTCAAGCTGATAGGGCTCTTCAAGGACGACAAGAACGCCCTCGAACTTGCCAGGATGGATGTGGAGGAATGGATTGACTTTCTCGATGCGATAAAGTTCCACCTTGAGCAGAGAAGGGGTGCGCTGAGCGCAGAGGAGAAGGAGGAGCTCAAGGACATGGAGAAGCTGAGGGCGGACATAACTAAGCTGCAGGCTGTGCTCAGGAGGGAGTAGTTGCCTTTTATAACTTTGTTGCTCTTTTCTAATGATGCCAATGAAATCGCAGTCCGCGCTTGAATACCTTACTACTTACGGGTGGGCTCTGCTCATCATAGCGATAGTGTTCTTCATACTCTTCGAGCTGAACGTGCTCAACTTCGGGAACCAGGGTTATGCACTTCCCGGCTCGTGCAGCGTAGTGAGCTCTGGAACGCCGGGCACAAACCAGTTCCTCTCCTTCGAGGGAGCATGCAACGGCGCTGTGCCTAAGTTCGTCTCCGACCTCTCCAATCACGGCTATGTGACCACTCCAAACCTGACCGTGCTCCACAGCCTCAACTCCTTCACCGTAATTGTATGGGTTGCGAGAAAGGGCTCGACAGGCACGACAGAGCCGGTGCTCGTCAGCAACGGGACTATATTGCCTAGCTTCGACCTCTCGGTAAACGAGAGCGGAGATAATTCAGCCACTTTCGGCGCGATGGGCGTGAGCGGCCGCAGCGGAAGCGTGAGCAGCTCATCGAACAGCCTTGCGGCACTCCAAGACTGGTATTTCCTCGTTGGAACTTACAATACGAGCAACGTGTCTCTGTATGTTGACGGTGCGCTGGTTGGCAGCGGCGGCACGGTATTGAGCGGGCTCCCCGCAAAGGGAAATATTACAGTTCGGATAGGGCACACCGGCGCTTCCCCTCTGCAGTATTTTGACGGCTATGTGACAAACGTGCAGATATATGACAGGCAGCTCTCCGCGAGCGAGATACAGACAGTATTTAGGGAGGGGATAGGTGGACTCCCGATAGACCTCAACAGCCTTGTTGCGTGGTATCCGCTCAACGGGAACCCGAACGACTACAGCCAGGCTAAGCTCAACGGAATGGCAACGAACGTCATATACTCCAGCTCGTGGCTCTCGACGACTAAGCTCCCATAATGCGCAATACGGCATATTTAAATATCTGATTCTGAAGAGATTCCTTTTGTGAAAAGCGTGTTTGTAAACCAAGGGAAGAAGGAGGGCAGTGCAGGCAAGATCCAGGCAAGGACAGAGGAGGCTGCGAACTTTGAGAACGGAGCGAAGCTTATGCAGCTGGCCAGCGGCATGTTATTTGGAAAGCCTGCCGACAAGGAAGGCGCGGTGGTCTTGGCAGGGATGGCGAAGGAGAGATTCCTAAAGGTTTCGAAAAGCGCGAGCGCCAGGGGCGCAAGCTTCGATGCTGCTGTTGCAATCTACGATGCAGCGGGAGCAACGGCGATACTCTCTGATAATTTCGAGGAGGAACTGGAACTCCTAGACGCCGCGGTGAAGAAGCTGAAGGAGGCGGTGCCGAAGGTCGAGAGCGGGGAGATTGAGGTTGGTGTCTTCGAATCCGTAGTCAAAAACATCAACACGCACCTCTACATACATTTCATAATGCCTGACGAAGAGCAGGCGCAGAGGATAGTCGGACTTATGCTTGAATGCAACGAGATGCTCAGCCCTTTGGCGGAGCAGACAGATGATTACCTCGAACAGGTCGCTCTTATAGGCACGCGCGGACTGCTCCGCGTCTATGCATCAGGTGGAGGCAATGAGGACAAGCTTGCAGGGATCCATGCAGATGTGGTGAACGGATTCAAGGATCTGGCGAAAAAGCTCGAGCAAAATGGTGGCGCCGAAGAGGCAAAGCTTGCTAGTGCACTAAGGAACGAGATACTGCAGGATTTCAACCAGACGTTTAGGCTTCTTAGGAGTTCGCCGACAGGCAGGGCTGATTTGAAGGATGTCAAGAAGTGGCTAGGGCAGAGCGATGACCCGAACGACCCGAGGAAGGGACTCCCGATACATGGATAAATAGGTTCAGTACCATCCCCTGACCTTCATCGCCTTCGAAACCCTGTCGACAGCGATGATGTAAGCTGCCATCCTCGGTGATATCTTCTGGCCCTTTCCTGCGTAGTCCTTCCTCATCGCTATCGTGTCGTTGAACGACTTCGTTATGAACTTGTCAAGCTTGTTGTAGAAGTCCTCCGTTGACCAGTAGTAGTTGCTGAGATTCTGCGCCCATTCGAAGTAAGATCCGATCACTCCTCCGCTGTTTACCAGGAAGTCCGGCAGGTCGAAAACCCCTTTCTCGTGGAGTATCTCATCCGCTTCAGGCGTCACCGGTCCGTTCGCAAGCTCCAGCAGCAGCTTTGCCTTCACCCTGTCCGCGTTGTCCTTCTTGATCTGGTTCTCTATCGCGGCAGGGATGAGTATATCGACATCGAGTTCAAGCAGCTCCTCGTTTGTCAGTTTCTGGGCGTTCTTGCTCTTGTAGCCGTCGATGCTCCCTGTCTTCTTCTTCGCATCCTCAAGCTTCTTGAGGTCAAGCCCGTCTGGATCATATATCCCGCCCTGCGAGTCGCTTATCGCTACGACGTTCGATCCGAACATCTTCTTCGAAAGCGTATATGCGTACATTCCTGCATTGCCGAATCCCTGTACCGCTATCTTAGCCTTTTTCAGGTCGATCTTCAGCAGCTTGGCCGCCTCCCTCATCACGAACATCCCCCCCATGGCTGTAGAGTCCTTTCTGCCCTCGGATCCCCAGATCTCGGTCGGCTTTCCGGTTATTACACCGAACGCGTTGTGCCTCACTATGTTCGTGTATTCGTCCATCATCCACGCCATTATCTGTGGCGTCGTGTAGACGTCAGGTGCGGGGACGTCGGTCTCGGGCCCTATTATGTTCCCAAGAGCCCTTACGTATGCGCGGGATAGGGACTCGAGCTCCCTTTCGTCGAGCTTCTTAGGATCTACTATTATCCCGCCCTTTCCTCCGCCGAACGGAATGTCTGCCAACGCGCATTTCCACGTCATCCATGCTGCCAGCGCCTTGACCGTGTCGATAGTCTCCAATGGATGGAACCTTATCCCTCCCTTGCATGGGCCCCTTGCATTGTTGTACTGTACCCTGAATCCCTGGAATGTCTTTACCTCTCCGCTTGACATGCGTACCGCCATGTTCACCGTCACGGTTCTCCTTGGCTCCCTGAGTATCGCAAGTGCCTGTTTGTCAAGCTTCATTATCGATGCCGCGTGTTCCAGCTGCTGCTGCGCAATCTTGAATGGATTAAGCTCCTCTGCCATCGTATCACACCAAAATCAGTTACCTTATAATAATGCATGACGCTAAACAATAAATAGATATCTTTTTTATAGTAGAAGTAGTTGGCGATTTGATGTTCGATTTTGCAAAGAGAAAGGGGCAGAGCGCGATAGAGTACCTAATGACGTACGGGTGGGCGATCCTGATAATAGGAATCGTGCTCGCAGTCCTCTTCAAGCTCAATGTATTCAGCGGGCAGACTTTTGTCTCGTCCCAGTGCAATGGAATCCCTGGGTTCCCGTGCTCCACGCCTGTGCTTAACCAGAGCGGTTTGCTCTCGATAACGATAGGCCAGGTCGGCTCATCGCCAATTTACGACGTGATGCTATCGTGCTCCGCGTCGTTCAACACAAGCGGGGAGCCCAGCAACGCATCATCCTGGACATTGGTGCAGTCCAATGGGATTGGAATACCGATATCGCAGCTTGCGGGCAGAGGCGAAAGCCCGATCAATGGCACCGTAATGGTCAGCGGACAGAACCTGAGGATAAAGGGGATACCTTGCTACGGTTCTTCCGGAGAGCCGATGGCAAGCCCCAGCGCAATAGACACTGCATTCACAGGCGCGCTTTGGATAAACTACACCAACACGGCGTGCACTCCGAGAAGTGCAGGGTGCAACCCTAACATCGAGCAGATAGCGACGCTGCAACTGAAAGTAGTCTGAGCACGCAACTGGTGTATAGATGGCATCGAACTTCGTAATGTGGATAGTGATTTTTGCAGTTGTAATCGCCGGGATAGCAGCGGTTGCCGTACTGCTCTCTGTTTTCGGTGCAGAACCTGTTTACTTGGGTCCGTCGTGCACTGCAGAGCCAACATTTGTCTGCCACCAACGCTACTTCTCATTCGATATGAATAGCGTGTATGATACCCTAAACGCAAGCATAGGGCAGCTCGGCGTAAGCACACTCTACAACCTGCAGGTTGCATGCGTATCAAACTACTCAGGGACTGACGGCACAATAATGCCGGTTCCGGCATCGGCGTGGCAGACGATATCGGCTTCCGGGCAGGCATTCCAGGGCAGTGGAGTTTACAGCACTGCACTGGATCTGGGGCCGGAGGAGGGAGTCACTCTAAGCGGACTGAAATGCTATAACCAGACAGGTGTCGCTCTTGCGAACGAGCCGAACGGATCCGTCTATACCGGAGTCCTGCTCGCCAACTTCTCATCGGTGAGATGCAACGATGTCGCATGCAATTGGCAGCAGCTGAAGATGGCGACCTTTTCCCTTAGGGTAATCAGGTAAAATCAGAAATCCGGATTGACGTTTGCTGCTTTCAGTTCTCCCTTCATTTTGAGGACTTCCATCAGCTCACTTGCGCCGAGGAGCGGCGCCCTAGTCCTCTCTATGTCATCTATCGATATTCGCGGGCAGGCTGTGTTGACGAATGCGTCGAACTCCATCATGTTGTTGAGGGATGTGAAGTCGAATGTGTTCGCAACCAGTATCTCTGCATTTAGACCTTGTTGCTCCACTTTTTGCTTGATTATCTTCGCAAAATTTATGTTGTGCTGGCCGTTCTTGGTGCTGACGAGAATCCCGAAGTTCTTCGAGCTGAGGGCGCGCACCTTCTTCCCGTTGCTCCTCTTCCTGTAGGTTTCCCTGAACGAGTCTATCCTCTCTATCTTGTCCGCAAACGGCTCTATCACGAAGAACGGCTTCTTCGTGTTGAGTAGCGCGCCCAGCGGATGGAACATCCCCCCGCCGAAGTAGACGTGCGCATCCACCTCGTTGTCGACGCTTGCGGCGCTGCCTATGTCGCAGCCGAGTATCTGGCCTCTGTGCTTCGCGAACCCGTACGGCTTCCCAATCACAACCCTTTTGCCTTTTTCCTCATAGAATCTTATTACTTTGTCAAGCTGATGGATATGCTGTATCGTCGTCAGTATTGATATAACCTTGAAATCCTTGAGATGATCGAGAGAGCCAGGGAGAAGAGTAAGGGGCGCATCTATGAAATACGGGACATATTCAACATTCGCGTCTACACGGTGGAACTCTGCGTGCCCGAAGTGGATTAGCTTATCCGCCTTTATGTTCCTCATCTCGTCAAGCGCGAGGTCGCATGCGCCGAATGTTGGGGAAGCTGAGATGAATACCTCGTTCCCCGCCTTCTCAAGTTCCTTCGCGTGCTCCAGCGCCTTTTGCTTAAGCCCTTCGGGGAATTGGAGAAGAATTCTCATGTTTGCACAGAAATAAGATTGAATATCAGATACAGATCATGCCGC
Organism: Microcaldota archaeon; assembly: GCA_021790455.1. Lineage (GTDB taxonomy): Archaea > Micrarchaeota > Micrarchaeia > Micrarchaeales > Micrarchaeaceae > JAJZYD01. The sequence continues at coordinate 18,117 of JAJYDY010000014.1, forward strand.
GACGATTACCTTGTATTTTCCTGAAAGCTTCTTTGCAGCCCTCTTCAGCGCGTCCACTGCAATGTCCCTGTTCGTCTTTGCGGTCTTGATCATGAGGACCGGCTGCATTTTTCCTATCCTCGCAGCCACGGAGACTGGCCTGCCCCAGGACTGGGACATTCCCCTAGATACTCGGTCTGCTCCTGCACCGGATGCCATCTTGTGCTCCCTTATCACGTTGTGGGGATATACGAGAAGCTTTAGATAGAAAGATTCCGGTATCGACTCAGTGAGCTGGTGCAGTGCAACCAGCCTTGCAGCCTCCAACGCATTTGACCTTAGCTGGATAGGCTGCTCTGGCTTGAGATACGCCTTGAGCTCGTATTCTGCCTTGTCAGCACCGGAGTTGAATACCTGTATGCTGGTGTGCGGAAGCGCCCGGATGAAGTTCTTCCTTGGCTTTCGGATGGAGTACCTAGCCCATGCCTGTGAATTAGGCGTCCTGCATGTCCTTCCAGGTCTCAATCTTGCCATAGTAAACACTGAAACAGAATCTTATAAAATAAGAAACGAAACTGCAAAATTATATTGCACGATAGGGTATATAAAAGTATGGATTATTCCTTTATTCTGATGGTCCAGGCAACCAGTTCCTCGACAAGCTGCCTTATCCGCTCTCTTGTGCGCTGATCCGTAAGCCTCCCTGCGAGGTCCAGCTTCTGCGTCACCTGGCTGACAGTAACCGAATCGTTTACAGCGTGGATATTCAGGAATACGAGAACCTGCCTGAGCTGCAGCTGAGCCTTTATCCCGCCGAGCAGGCCATCCGATGCACTTATCACGGCAGCAGGTTTGTTGTCGAACGAATTGTCCCCGTATGGGCGCGACGCCCAGTCTATGGCATTCTTCAGGTAGCCAGGCATTCCGAAGTTGTACTCCGGCGTGCAGAACAGTATCGCATCCGCATCCTTTATCTGCTTCTTGAACCTCTTTACCGATGGAGGGGATTCAGCCTCTTCGTCCTGGTTGAATATTGGTATGTCAGAGATGTCCGCTACTTCCATGGAAACATTTTTGGGTAGAAGCTCTACCGCAGCCATGAGGATTGCCCTGCTGTAAGAGCCCTTCCTTAAGCTCCCGCCTATTCCGAGTATTTTTATCTTCTCCATGATATTAACGTATGGCTAAAGTATTTAGTGCCTCCCTTTGAAAGAGTTCTGATTCCTATGCCAAGAAGGCACACGAGCAAGAGGCTTTCTGAGAAGGTGTTCTT
>JAJYDY010000015.1 GCA_021790455.1 Microcaldota archaeon
TGCTGTGGCAGAGTAATAACGATTTTGATGGAACCGCAGCTATTTGAATCAGAATCTCTGCGGAAAATGAAAAAGAATAAAGTAGGGAGACAATTCAGACTCTGTGCAGGGTTGATCTCTGCTGCATTTACGGCTAGTGTATTTTGCGCCTTGCATATCATCAATTGGAAGGATTCATGAAAGACATTTCCGACAAACTCCATCAGCGGTAAAGAGGTTCAACGAGGTCGAATAGATTTCTTTCAAAGGAACGAGGGGAATAGAACCAGGAGCGATGGAAAAAGGACGCCGAATATGGCAGGAGAGTTTTGGTGGAATCTGCATTTTCTCGATATAAAAGAGTCGTTGTAGAAAACTTATTTTCTAAAAAGTTAAATAATTTCGAAAAAGAAATTGTTGCGAAAAGTAATTCATTGAACAAATTCGCACCCATGTAAGCGACGAAATCAGATTAGACTGCGCTAGGCCTAATTGGACCTATTTATTTAACAAAATCATTTTTGGTAATCTTTAAATATGAGGATAAATCCATAATTTCTGCATATCGGAACGGGTATTCCACAAAAGTGCTATATATCTGGTATGCGAAAATACCAATTGGATAAAATTGAGCAATATGCACGTCACAAGAGTGCCACCTGGCGAAATAACGCTGGTTTTTGAACTTGAAGGGCATGCAAAGGGAGCCGAGGCTGAATCCCAGATGCCAGGTATTCCTAAGAGCACAATGAACACGATTAGAGAAGAAGGCCAAAATGGCAAAGATGGAGCTCCAAAAGAAGCCTCCAATGAGCAAGGGGGAAACAGGGGGAAAAGGAAGGAAGAACTAGAGACGTTTGCAAACAGCATAGTCGAACCGTTAAAGAGGACAGAGGAAACCCTCAAACTCAAGGATCGGCCGAAAGTAATGGGCCTTATCGAAGAGGGCTCGAAGGAGCTGTTTTATGATCAGATGAAAAGGCTAATTATAACGCAAGCGGAAAAGATGGAGGACTTAAATGGGCAGAATGCACTATCTGTTACAAAATCGGTGGTGGAGCGCTATCTGGCAGAGCTGCCAACAACGAAGCAGACACACGACGGATGGGAGGACGGCGTCATATACTACGGCTCAAGAGCAGTATTGGAAAAGCTCCTGGGGGACCTTGACGAGCAGCCAAAGATTTATCTGGAGAATTATCTTTCATCTGGGGATTTCTGGTATATTTGGCAGAACATTATGGCTGTAGTTTACGCGCATAGGAGCCCAGACACTGCAGAGCAGGGCAGGCGATTGCTAGAAACTATATACATGCCAAAGAATCCAGAGATAATACAAGGTCTAAAGAAGGCGCTAGCAGCACCGAGGATGATATTCTCTTCCCCTATGTCAGAGCCAGAAGTGGTGGCAGAGCCGAAGGCAAAAAATCCTCCTGATTCAAGCAACGGCACGCCGTATATTAGTTAAGCAAAGCTCTCGTATACTTCCGCAGCGCCCCTCAGGAGGATGTTGAATACAAGGAGTGCCATGAATACATATCCTACCCAGAGGGGCCAGCCGTACATATAGACGAAAGGCAGATATCCGAACGTGAGCACCTTCGGCACGTTTATCAGGAATCTTCCGGCGTTCGACGCATAGACAACCTGCGCGAACCTGCTCCTTATTTTCGATGCAGTTCCCTTGCCTGCCATAAGCGCATCCACGAACGAGTGTCTTATTATGACAATTATGAAGATGAATAGGGGAACAAGAGTGATATAAGTGAAGAGCGCCCAGAATATGTATTCGACTGCGCGATCGCCGGCTATATCGAATCGCGCTCCATGAGGAGCAGATTTCTGCATTGCCGCGTTGTATTTCCTTATCTCATTCCTTGCTGCTGCGTTCCCAAAGACAGCGCCATCAACATATCTCCAGAAACCAAGCTTTCCCTTGCTTTCTTCGTATCGTGCGAAGAAGCCATCCAAAGCGTCAATAATGCGCTCTGCTATAATGAGAAGCAGTATTATATACGGATTGAAGAAGATTAGCACGAGATAGACTACCACTATGGCAATGAAGACCCTGAAAAGAGTAGTCGCATCTGCAAGCCTCAAACAGTCACCAATTTATACTAATTAAAAACAAGAGCTAATAAGCCTTTTGAGTCGTAATATCTTAGAAATAGCCCCTTCGTCTAGTGGCCAAGGACAATGGGCTTTGGACCCATGAACATCGGTTCGAATCCGGTAGGGGCTATTGGGTAAGAAAATGATAGTGTGGTACTACCTCGTCATAATTTCGGCGATTCTCAATGCTCTTGCTCTTATCGTTGAAAAGAAGCTGCTTAGGAGTGAACATGCGCTGAGCTTTAGCATATCACTCTCCTTCGCCATCGGCCTTTTATCCCTGTTCCTGGTTCCGTTTGCTGATTTTTCAATATCACCGTTCCAGGCGCTCCTATTCCTGATATACAGTGTGCTTCTCGCACTCTCTTACTGGATGACCGCAAGACTGTTTAGGCACGGCAGTCTCTCTACCGGCTCTCCAATCTACAACGTGCTCCCTATAATACTTGTCGTTGTGCTCGCATTCCTCCTGCTTGACGAAAACATAGGAGTAACAAGGTACCTTGCAATAGCCGCAATACTCGCAGCGACTCTGATAATGGTCGAGGAATCGAACAAGAAAAGGGATACCTTTGGGAGAAAGCACTACACAGCCACGATAGTAGCCGTTGCGGTTCTTCTTGGAATTGCAAATACCTTCCTAAAATACGCATTAACACAGGCCAACGTCTTCACCTTCATGCTTTTCACTAGCGTAATCACTCCGTTCATGATTTCCCTCCTAGCCTTTGGCAGGCCTGTTGAGTATAAGAGGCAGGTCCTAAACGATGCCAGGAAGTTCATAGTTCCACTCGCCTTGATTGGTATCCTGACCATAAGCTATCGCGTATTCCTATACAGCGCTCTTTCTGTAGCACCCGTAAGCATAGCTATCCCGCTCTCAAGCGCCATAATCGTAATGATAACCATACTTTCTGGGGGTCTCCTGTTTGGGGAGCACCACATATCGCGAAAGATCGCGCTTTCTGCGGTGATACTCGTTGCAGCGTACTTCCTAGTTGCAGCATAGCGATAAGGCTAAATTATGAAGCGGAAGAATACACTTGTGATGACTCACGAGGTATTTCTGATTTTGTGATGAAAAGAGAGTCGCTGATAAGGTGCATTAATGAACAAGCCTCAATTCATTGCAACTGCGATTATCGCAGTATTTTTCCTTGTCCTTGTCACATTCGTCCTCAGCCAGGGAAGGGCAATACAGAAGCAATCCCAGTTGGATTCATATTTCAGGATTTCGCACATGCTCGTCATCAGCAGCAACAGCACAGAGAACTATACGGTATATGTCGCATCAAATATCTCGCAGCAGGAACAGGGATACATGAACCAGACCGGCCTAGGCGATTGCGGGGGAGGGGTCAACTGCCTAGGGATGCTCTTTCTATTTGGCTCTCAAGGGGAAGAATGCTTCTGGATGAAGAACACCGAAATCCCCCTCAAGCAGATGTGGATAGCGAGCAATGGCATGATAACATACTCAGCCGATGCCGTTCCATACTCAACAAGCGTAATCTGTGCGAATGGTTCTATGGTCCTTGAAACCTCTCCAAGCGCAGGCATTTCTGTCGGGGATAGGATCGTCTTGGTCAAAGCTCCTTAGAGACAGAGGAAGAATCCTTCTTCATGTAGACAAAGAGCGCCTTCTGCGCTGCCTTTAGCGAAAGGGTAGCGCACTTAAGCCTTGCAGGTCCTGGCTCTATGCCAAGCATATCCACAACGTCGGCAACTCCCATCTTCTCAAGCTCCTTAATGCTCTTTCCCTTAATGAGATCGGTTAGCATGCTTGCGCTCCCGACGCTTATCGCACACCCCGTCCCATCAAAGTGCGCATCTACTATCTTGCCATCGATTATCTTCAAGTAGATAGTCAGGTCGTCCCCGCAAAGTGGATTGAAATCGTGGAACTGCGCGTCAGCTCCATCCAGCTTGCCTTTGTTGTGGGGATGTTCATAGTGCGCAACTATCTCTTCAGCGTAGATATCGGTGCTCATTGCCTAGACCTGTAGTTTCAATGTGTCGCTTATCTTGAATTTCCTCTTGACTGCGGCGATTGCCTCTATCGCCCTGTCCACATCGCTCTCATTGTTATAAATATAGAAGCTCATCCTGGAGAGCGCAGGCTTCCTCAGAACGTCAACCACGAGCGGCATTGCACAGTGGTGCCCTGCCCTTATTGCAACTCCCTCCTGGTCAAAGATCGTAGCTACATCGTGCGGATGAACTCCGATTACATCGAATGCGACTACTCCGCCGCGGCGGTCGATATCGCGTGCCGGAAGCCCGAATATCTCCACCCCCTTTACCCCAGAAAGCTTCTCGAGCGCATACTTGGTAAGCGCCTTCTCGTGCTCCCTGACACTCTCCATCCTGAGCTTCTTCAGATAGTCGACCGCAGCACCAAGTGCTACCCCACCCTCCACGAACGGGGTCCCAGCCTCGAACTTCCACGGAAGCTCATTGAATGTGAATTCCTGGCGGGAAACTGTTTTTATCATGTCCCCTCCTCCAAGGAACGGCGGCATCTCTTCAAGGATATCCCTCTTTCCATAGAGGACGCCTATCCCCATTGGCGCCAGCATCTTGTGCCCAGAAAACGCGAAAAAGTCGCAGTCGATATAACGCATGTCGACCTTCATATGCGGTGCGGACTGCGCGCCATCAACCAACACCTTCGCGCCTACCCTGTGCGCCATTTCCGTTATCCTCTTCACATCTACTATCGTTCCCAATACATTTGAGCACTGGGTTATTGCCACAAGCGCTGGCCTCTTTGCAATCTGTTCCTCAATGCTCGCGTCGTCAAGCGCAGTCTTTTCCTTGTTTAGCGCTATGTAGTCGAGGGTTGCACCCTTCTTCTTCGCTAGCATTATCCAAGGGACGATGTTGCTATGGTGCTCAAGCTCAGAGATAAGGATGCGGTCTCCCCGCTTTATGTTCTGCTCCGCCCAAGTTAGCGCGACAAGGTTTATCGATTCTGTTGTGTTGCGCGTGTAAATTATTTCCTCTATTCCAGAGGCGTTGATGAACTTCGCAACCTTTTTTTTTGACTTCAAGTATGCCTCTGTTGCCTCTTCTGCAATCCTATACACTCCACTGTGGGTATTAGCGTTGTATTTCCTGTAGTACCTTGAAACTGTGTTTATCACCTTGCGCGGCTTCTGCGAAGTCGCTGCACTGTCTAGATAAACTAGAGGCTTTCCATTTACCTCTAAGTCCAAGATCGGGAAATCTCTTCTTACCTTTCCAACGTCGAACACATCCTTCACTTCTTTGAGTTTACGAACGAATCGTATCCCTCCTTCTCGAGTTTCATAACAAGCTCATGGCCGCCATCAGCCACTATCCTGCCATCTGCCATTATATGCACGAACTGCGGGTTCATATAACTTAGTATCCTGCTGTAGTGCGTTATCACGAGCAGTGCCATCTTGTCCTTCCGTGCAATCTCCTGCACATTCGTAGCAACGACCTTCACTGCGTCTATGTCAAGTCCGGAGTCAGGTTCGTCAAGCATTGCCAGCCTCGGCTTGAGGACAGCCATCTGCAGCACCTCTGCCTTCTTCTTCTCACCACCTGAGAATCCCAGGTTTAGCGACCTTCCTATTATCCCATTCGTAATTGCTAGCTTCTCCGTATAGCTCCTTATCTCGCCCATGAACTGCTTTATGTCTGTTGTCGTGCCGGTGAGCGACTCCTTCGCAGCCCTGATGAAGTTCACGAATCCGACGCCCTCTACCTCTACTGGGTTTTGGAATTGCAGGAAAAGCCCCAGCTTCGCGCGCTTGTCAGCGCTCATCGCCTTTATGCTTGTCCCATCGACGAGAATATCACCCTTTGTCACCTTGAGCGAGGGATACCCCATGACTACCTTTGCGAGCGTTGTCTTCCCCGACCCATTAGGTCCCATAATCACGTGGAATTCTCCCTCATTTATCGTAAGGTTGACTCCCTTCACTATTTCCTTCCCTTCGATAACAACATGCAAATCCTTTATTTCCAGCTTCATGAAATCACTTACTTAATCATAAGACTGCATCTGTGCGTAAGATTCCTGGCACACATCTTGCATACTGATCTTTGAGCCTCATACCCCTCTCCATTTACCACGCTGCTTACGAAACCCTTCACTTCCTTTTGACCGAGCTGCGCCTCTATCTCCTTTACCTTGTTAGAGTAGCTATTGCTCAGGTATTTGCTTACAGCAGCCTGGGTAGTCCCGAGAAGCCTTGCAATCTCAGTCTGGCTTATCCCATATCTCTGGGCCATCAGCTTCGCTGCTCTGGCCCTGAGCGCAGGCAGGAACTCCTTCACCATAGATTCGTATTCCGTTTTCATTTTAGCTCCCTGTATTTGTAGTGGCCTTGGAACATATCGTCTGTTTGCGCATTTGCATCACCCCACAGGTTGCTGATGTCCAGCGCCGGCACTGTGCCGAACCTTTTATTGTTGATCTTTTCCTGCATCAGCGAAGATACCGCTACCTTGACCGCTGGATTTTCCATCTTTGCAATGCTGCTGGAGAGGAATCCTGCGATTAGCAGCTTCTGAGCAACTGCCTTTGTCGCCCCCCGCGACATAAGGTAGAAGAGCGCCTCCTCGTCCACAGGCATTGTTGCTGACGAGTGGGTCGCCTTTACATCACTGTTCTTTATCGACATTCCAGGAATGGAGCTCATGTAGCACCTCTTGTCCAGGAGTATGCCTCTTTCATTCACGAAAGAGCGCGAGCCCTTTGCGTTTTCCCCAACATCAGCAAATCCCTTTAGTATGCAGACCGATTCATCAGTGAGCGCAGCCTTAGATTCTAGGCCGGATAGCGTGTTATTCCCAACATTGGATATTATCGTGCTGAGGTCGAACTTCTGCTTTCCTGATCCGAGCACCAGCTCAATCACATTGCTTCGCGCTTGGTAGCCAGTAGTCGAAACCTGGTTCTTTGCGCGTGAGCCGATTCCCCCATTGTAAATGTAATTTATGTTCAGTAGTCCATTCTCTAGCACCTGCCCTTTTGAAAAGTTCACGACAAATGTGTTTTGGTCCTCATTGTGCACCATGTTCACGTCCGCCTTTCCATATTCTCCCACTTTTATCTCATGCAGTATGCTCATCAAGGAGATCGAATTTGACTTTGATGCATACCATTCGAACAGGTTAAGCCTGGCTTCCCTTCCAACCTGCACGAGCACTTGCGTTGAGAGAGGTATATCGCTGTTTGCGAAGAGCAGGTTGATGTCAACAGCCATTCCATCCGGCACATCGATGAATACGATCCTTCTCGCATGCGCGTGGATGAAGGCGACCATCTTGTCATCGCCGCTCTTGAAAAGCTTCTTTGAAACGTGTTCTTCCGTGATGTCACTGGCATCGACTATCTTTATGCAGTCTGCACTGTTCGTAATATGCCTTGTGCTACCGAAAAGCACATCGAATTTTATATTAAGGTTTTCGAAAGCAGATTTTGCGAGTGTACTAAGAAGTATATCCTCTTCACCTCCTCCAGCGTTCTCAATCCTCTCCGCAAACTGCTCTAGCGGGAGCGGTATGAAGTGCCTCTTGTAGAGCTCGCTCTGCTCATCCGGGAGCGTTTTCGAGAGCTCCAGAGCCTCAGTGTAATACGATCGGTAGTATTCCATGTCAACCAACGCTGTTCGATGTGTCAAGTTTTATCAATCTTTTGAGTTCGATCGAGTATTCCATAGGAAGGACCTTCGCGAGCGAATCAATGAATCCAAGTACGATTGTTGCTATCGCATCATCTTCGCTCATCCCTCTTGACATCAGGTAGAAGAGTTGCTCTTCTCCGATTTTCCCTACTGTTGCCTCATGGGTGATATTTGCATCGTCGCGGTAAACCTGCATATATGGATAAGTGTTTGTCCTTGCGTGTTCGTCTAGGAGAAGAGCATCGCAGCGCACTGTGGATTTAACATTTGCGGCATCCTTTGCGATGTAAAGAAGCCCCCTATACGAGGCAACTCCACTACCCTTTGAAACACTCTTGGAAATTATCTTCGAAGAGGTATTAGGGGCAAGGTGGTAGATCTTCCCACCAGAATCCTGAACCTGTCCGTCACCAGCAATTGCTATTGAAAGGACCTCGCCCTTTGCGCCCTCTCCCTTGAGCATCACTGAAGGATACTTCATATTCACTCTGCTGCCTATATTCCCATCAATCCATTCCACGCTCGCATTTTCGTAGGCGAAAGCCCTCTGCGTTACGAGGTTGTAGACGTTCTTCGACCAGTTCTGGATTGTCACGTATCTGATATGCGCGTTCTTCAGCGCTACAAGCTCGACAACAGCAGCATGCAATGAGGAACTCATATATATCGGCGCAGTACACCCCTCAATGTAGCAAACATCAGCATCCTCATCAGCGATGATCAGAGTCCTCTCGAACTGCCCCGCCTTCTCTGCGTTTATCCGGAAGTAAGCCTGCAATGGCAATGCGACCTTTACTCCTTTCGGGACATAGATGAACGATCCGCCGCTCCAGACTGCGGTATTAAGCGCAGCGAACTTGTTGTCTGAAGCAGGAATCACGGTCCCGAAGTATTTCTTTACTATCTCTGGATATTTCTTCACTGCATTGTCCATATCTGTAAAGATAACGCCCTGTTCCTCAAGGTCTTTGCGTACCTTCCCGTATACAACCTCTGAATCGTATTGTATCTCTGCTCCAGCGAAGAACTTCTTCTCCGCCTCGGGGATACCGAGCTTGTCGAAAGTCCTCTTTATCTCCTCAGGCACATTTTCCCATGCGTCTGCCTTGGGCTTGCCTGAAGGCTTCAGGTAATAATAGACATCGTTGAAGTTTATGTTATTGAGGTCAGCGCCCCACTGCGGCATTGGCTTTCCCTCAAACACCTTGTAGCCGGTGAGCCTCTTCTCCATCATCCAATCAGGTTCATTCTTTATCTTCGAGATTTCCCTAACTATCTTCTCCGAGAGCCCCTTCTCAGCCTTGAAGTCGTATTCAATGTCGTCACTAAAGCCGTAAGCATCCTTGTATTCGCTATTCTGCTGCTCAAGAATAGCCTTTAGATCCTCTGCCATTTTTACCACAGCAACGCTATCTTTATAACTCAGTTATAATATTTATACTCTCAGGAAAGTTTAAATACCATCCATCTTTGTGGAAGGAGGGAGCTCCAAATCCTGTCTTCTTCGCGTGCAGACATGCGGCAAAAACGTAAACTTTCCTGTAAATTTCTAAAGAAAACAAGACCTTTAAATATCACGTTCTACGCTGTATATCAGTTACAATTGAGGTATAGCCATGAAAACAATAGATGGACAAAGCGACACTCTCCCTAGATTCGGAACCGCGAACGTATTCAGACTGGGTAGCGAGATTTCAGCAATCCCGAATGAAGCGATGAAAGCTCTCTGTTCCATAACAGGCAGGACCGATGGCAGGGAAGCGAGGCGGATTACGAACCATGCTGCGAATACGGTAGCGCCCGTAATCAAGACTATGCTGGATGCGCCTTTCAGAGACCATGTTCTGCAAACAGCAGAAGCACTTAGAAATACAGAAATGCTGGTCGAAGGCATAAGAAGGTCAAAGGCAGGCCTTGACGCTAGCGCAAGGGCGAAGCTTGCCACGACAGTGGAAGCGGTCATAGGAAGGGCAAGGGAAGACCTAAAGGGCACAAAGGAGCTTGAAAGGCTTGAAAAGACACTGGAAAGATGGGAGAAGGACGTAAGGCACTTCTAAGCTGGTTTGAATATTATTTTTTCCCTTATTTTTATTTTGTTTTTCCTAACGAATCCAGAATTGAATTCCAGAACATAGCGCGAGCGCCCCTTTGGATAATAACCTGAGAATTCGAGCCTTCCTGCAGGAGCTACGGACTGCATGAAGTCCACAACCCTTCCTTCTGCATCGCACCATACTATGTCGATCGGGAAGCGCATATGCCTTGTCCATATGGGATGGGGTCCATCGTGCGGGAAAGTGAAGAGCATGCACTCATTCTGCCCAAGCTTCTCCCTGAACATGAGGCCTACGGTCATCTTCAGCTGCGTATCTGCGATGAGAACGCTCATCCTGTTCCTGCCTATCCGCATGCTCCTCTCCCCGAGCTTAGCGCGCCTAGAAAGGAACAACATCAAGCACAAGGTCTCACGCTCAAATCACTTCGTCAACGACATGCTCTGCTCTCTCATGAACTGCTGCAGGTAGAACTTGCTCCCGCTGCCCTTGCCACCGACACTGCTCCCCTTCCATCCAACGAAAGTGTGCAGGCCGACTATAGCACCAGTCGTGGCGCTGGTTTCCCTGTTTATGTAGACCACGCCTGCCTCTATCTTGTCCATGAACTCCCTTATCTCCTTTTTGTTCTTGCTGTAGAGTCCAGCAGTAAGGCCATAATCAACATCGTTCGCCTCATTGAGCGCATCTCCGAAATCTTTGTAGCCCTCTATTATCAGTATAGGTACGAACAGCTCCCTCTTGACGAGCTCATTGGTCTTTCCTACCTCTGCAATAGCTGGTTCTACATATATGCCCTGAAGGCCGGTGCTGACCTTGTTCCCCCCGTATAGCAGCCTTCCGCTCTGCTTTATCTTTTCGACTGCTTCGGAGTAGGTCTTCCATGCATTTTGGCTGATCAGCGGGCCCATGTAAACGCTCTTCTCGAGTGGGTTCCCTATCCTGAAGCCCCTTACCTTGTCTATAAGCTTGCTGATGAACTGCTCCTTTATCGAATCGTGCACATACACCCTCGAGCACGCACTGCACTTCTGTCCGTCGAAACCGAAAGCAGCGCTTGCCACGCCAATCACAGCGTCGTCTATATCTGCGTTCTTTGATACGATGACTGGGTTCTTGCCGCCCATTTCCACGACGAATGCCTTCTGGAGCCCAAGTCCATAAGACTTCATTATCATACTGGTCCCTACGCTGCGCGACCCCGTGAAGGCTATGCCATCTACCCCCCTGTTCGCGACAAGCTCATCCCCGACTTCCGATCCGGGTCCGGATACGTAGTTGAAAACGCCGTCGGGAAGTCCCGCTTCCCTGAACGACTCGTATATCTTTAGCCCTGTTAGAAGCGTCATGCTGTCGGAGGAAGACGGCTTGAACACCACTGTATTTCCCGTTATCATCGCACCTGTGCTCATTCCTGCGCTGATCGATATAGGGAAGTTGAATGGTGCAATCACACCGAACACGCCGAATGGCACCATCCTTATAAGGACCTTCTCATTCTTTGACGATGGCGCCCCCTGGAATCCTGCTGCAACCTTTGCTGTGCTCTTCTCCATGGTTGTTCTTCTTACGAATCCCCTGTTCACCTCCAGTTCGTTTGCGTAATAGCGTATGAAGTCTATCGCCTCATCGACCTCTCCAACAGACTCGTATCTCGATTTACCGTTCTCGTAGCTGAGTATCGCAGCGACGATGAACTTGTGCTTTGAGAACACGTCGGCTGCCTTCCTGAATATAGCTGCCCTTTCCCTATAATCTGTCAGTCCCCAGCTGAGGAAAGCCTTTCTCGCAGCATCTATCGCCATTTGCGCATGCTCCCGCGTGCCCTTCTGGAAGTGGCCTATAAGCGTGCCGTCTATCGGCGACCGCTCCTCTATTCTTTCTCGCGATAAAACCTCCTTTCCGCCTATGTACATAGGATGCGTCTTCCCGAACTGCTTCTTCGCTTCCTCAACCGCCTTGTCAAACAGGTCATCGAACTCCTGCTCCTTTCCCTGTTCAACGAACCTCTTGTAAGTAGACTCGTTAGTAAACGCTTGCTTTGCCATAGTCTCACCAAATATGCAGTCGTATTTGCAAGAGCAGGAATATAAAGTTAACAACAACGGAATTTTACCGGAATATTGGAAAGTCTAAGCCCTTATCCTTTTTCTTAGGATCTCCAACTCCTTTTCTCTGTCTTCTGGAAGCGGCGACGCCGTTTTTGCTCCGTCGAGTTTTTGGAAGAGCTCTTTGACCCTCCGTTCTGTGTGGATGTCAATCCTATTCCCTTCAACGCTTGCCGCAATCCCTGTCAGGACTCTAAGCAGATTAGGATAGTCTGGGCTACCTTTTCTTTCGAGAAAGAGTGTCGCTGCGCGCACTTCTCTTCTTACGCGTGTCGATACTCTGTCGCTGCTGTCAGCCAATCCGCCGAAACCTGTCACGCCCCTTCCCGCTCGCCCTCGGCCTTCAAAATGTGCAGCCGTGTCACTCAATGAAAATGATCTTCCTGTCATTTGGGTCATCAATCGTCGGGGAATAGAAGGGAGAAAGCCTTTTTATAGTTTTCTTCCGACGGGTGGGGTCAACCGAAGCCGAAATTCATCTTGTTCAGGATGACAGCGTCGGGGAGTAGCTCGGGAAGACGTACGCTGCTATGCTTGTTGCAGGGCTGCATGGGAATCCGCGCTCACAGGCTATAGGGGGCCATGTCAAATTTGCATTGTAGGTCGCTGTTGCAGTAGGTTTGCAAACTGCCGCATAAGCGGTCTCCGAGCCGTCTCCGGATGCTGCAGTCTGCGCCAGCGTACAGTTTGCTGTGCCAGAAGGAAGATTTGGAGCATTGCACGCTAATCCACCACACGCTCCCATCACTACCACAAAATCCCCGGAAGACGCGGTGAACTGTATTTTTATTATGCCACTCGCTTGAGTAGCATTGGTAGATACAGTAGGAGTTGGCGCATCGTTCAATCCGACTTCCGCTATCGCTATCCCAAGGCTGCTGCCAACAGAAGCGCTGCATACGCCAGATGCGTTTCTTCCTATAGCACCCCAAGGATTGCTGTCCTCAATGTCCACTGACCAGCTTGGCATTATTGGCGCAGTTACATAGAGTGCGGAGCCCACCGCCCCAGAACAGATATGAAGAGAATACGGATTCCTCAAGCTTACACTCAATGGACCAGGGTCAGCGCTGCCCTTGGCCGTCGCATAAGTGACGCTTATCGTGGTAGTTGTAGTAGTCGTAGTAGTTGAAACGCTGCTTGTTGAAGTAGTGTTGTAACCAACAGTCGTAGTTGTCGTTGCGGCTGTTGACGATCCTCCGGTCCTGCCGACCGCGGCATAGATAGTTGCAACTCTTTGAATCACCCATCCGTTCGCTCCGCCTTCTGGACCTGGCGCAGTCGTATATTCCATCCACAGATATCCATCAAAGGTTGTGCCGATCGGGTGAGTGCCGAGAGCTGCACCATCCGTGCTGTAGCACGGCGTCGCATTGACCTGCACGCTGCTGCCGCTGTTGAGCCTAAATGCGCTTGATGGGGAATAAGAGACGTGTTCAGTTCCGCTTGCATTGAGATAAATCCACGGAGAGGTGCCAGCATACGGGCCTCCAGTAGAATTTATCCCGGCAGTGCACGCGACAGCTATGTTGAATTCATCGCGTCCTGTGTTCTGGCCAAGAAGGAAGGACGCTGTTCCGTTTGTTGCCAGCGCAAAGCCTGTGCATGAGTACTTGAACTGCACGTTGCACTGGCCGCCGAGTATGCTGTTAGGAGAGAAAACACCCAATAAGTAAAGAACGCCCAGCACAATAAGTATAATCAGGATTGCCCAGCCATAGGTCATCAGGTATTCCATTGCGCTCTGCGCGTGTGGACTAGAACTCATAGTTAGACAGGTAATCGCAATTTTATAAAGCTTCCGCAAGGAAAGGAAACAAAACAGAAGAAAGAAGAGAAAATAAAAAAAGAAAAAAGAAAGAAAAAAGATTAAAAGCTAATCAGCGTCGTCCTCTTCTCTTCATCTTCGCCCTTGCTACGTATCCGGACTTGTCGATGAAGTACAGGAACCCTTCTGCCCTGCTTATCTTCTCGCCTCCAACTCTTCCCTTCCTCCCCCTTGCGTTCGTCTTCATAGGAGACTTCCACACATATCCATCTTTACCCAAGTAGTAAAGATAGCCATCCTCTCTTGCGATTTTCTCGCTTCCTACTCGTTCTGCCATGTTTATCACTTAAAATTTGTATTTACATAGAGGGAGGATAGACTTAAATATCTATCGTCGAGAAATCGTCAGTAAAATGCTGTTTTTAAAGGAAAACAGCCCTCCAAGGGCTTATTATATTTTTCTTTGGAATTAGTAGCGGTCAACATGATAGAGATAAAGCTTCTTGACAGGTTCAACCTCAAGGGATTCACCTTCCTCGAAGGATTCCCGGGCGCAGGCCTCGTAGGCCCGATGGCGATAAGCTACATTATAGAGAAGCAGAAGATGCAGTACATAGGCTCCATAGAGAGCGACGATTTTCCACCACTCATTGCTATACATGGCGATAAGCCGATGCCGCCGATAAGGCTGTATATGAATGACAAGATGAAGATCATGACCGTACTCGCCGAATTCGCGATCCCTCTCGAGCTCACATATGAGCTCTCGAAGAAGATGTACAATTTCCTTGATACGAACGGGATAGCGAAGATAGTCTCCATCAACGGAATCCCTGCATCGCAGCAGGACATCGAGGGTGAGGTGGTCTTCGCCATCGCATCGAACGACACTCTCCTCAAGGAGGCGGCGAAAGCCGGGATGAAGCCGGTCGGCGAGGGAGTTTCCACAGGAGTGAGCGCTCTCATGATGCTTTTTTCAACGCAGTCGAAAATGGCTGATATAAATGTCCTTATTCCTGTGAACCCTGCGATACTCGATCCAAAGTATGCGGAGCTTGCGATAGCAAGCCTGAACAAGCTCCTAAAGTTAAATGTTGACATAGAGGAGCTTGACAAGGAAGCTAAGACGGTAGAATCTAAGCTCAGGGACCTGCTGAAGAGGAGCAAGGATATGCAGGATGCCCACAAGAGAGCGATAGACCAGGCCGGCCCTCCGACATATGCGTGATTTTGTGATTTCGCTTAATGAGTGATTGAATGATGCGGATAGAGGCGCCACATGTAGCGAAGGACTCGAGGGCCGAAGGGGCAAGGGCTTTTGAGATATCGAAAGCCGGAAATAGTATGGAGATAATAACATTGGGTGCAGTGCACGAGATTGCAAAGGGAACGGGCGAGGTCAGGATTGCATGGGAAAATCAAAACTTAAAGTTCGAGCAGCCTCCAGACGCGATAGCAGAGATTGTCGGGACAAGTGACAGCAATCATGCGCTTGAGGAACTATCAAGGCTCGGAGTCATCTTGGTGGATCCGAATGAGTTCGGCCAGCGCTGGCCGAACTCCGTGCTCCGCTCTTTCCAAGAAGGGATAAGGTCAGGCGCTTTGGTGCTTGAAGGCAGTACTACTCCAAAAGCAGATGGCGAAAAGGGGAAGGTTGCACCCTGATTATTTATATTACAAGTGCACAATCCTATTCTATGCAGGGGTGGCGGAGCCCGGTTTGGCAACTATGCCACGGAAAAACGCGCGGGACTTAAGATCCCGTGGCCTAGCGCCTTCGAGAGTTCAAATCTCTCCCCCTGCACATAAAATCCGAAAAGCCTCTGTGCTGTTTATATATGTGCAAGTAGCATGCTGATGTATGGAGAAGACGGCAAAGATCCTTTTGGCAATCCTGATTGTGGTGATAGCGGCCATAGTGGTCTTAATTGTAATAGTGCCTGACCTGATGTCCGGCTCTACCAATCCTTTTGGTGGGCCCAATATAGGTCCAGATTGTTTATCGAATTTCAGATACGTGTGCCAAAGCCCAAACCTTAATACTTCCGGAATGCTCTCAATGTATATAGGCCAGAATACAGGAATGGTGGAGCACAATTTCGCGGTAGCATGTACAGCATCTCTCAATTCGAGCAGCGGCGGCCCATATGCGTCGGTCAGCCCATGGGAGTATGCAAGCTCCAACGGTGCGCTAAGTCATTACTACAATGCCAATGACACCCTAACGATGCAAAGTGATATGAAGCTCCAATTGAGCGGGATTCAGTGCTACGGGCAGAATGGCCAGCCATTCTCAGGCAATATCGGTACGCCTTTTACAGGATATATATGGGCGGAATTCACTAGCAACGCAGGACAGCCATCCCCTTCAAATCCTTTCGTCATTGTCAAGATTGCCTCAATAAAAGCAATAATAACAAGGGCAGCCTGATTCAGTTTTGCTCATAAAGTTTCATTAACTCTATTTTATAATCAGAGTCTACTTTATGAGAAAGGCAGCCTGACTCCCAAGGCATAAATAGGAGATTGCCAGGATAGTTAAACATGGTGGACGGAACAGTCAGCAAGGACCACTTCCGTGGCGCGCTCACAGGTCTTGCAGTTGGAGACGCGCTCGGCATGCCTGTCGAATTCGAGAAGGAGGGGACCTTCGAGCCGGTCGGCGGACTTCGCGGCGGAGGTGCTTTCCAGCTCAAGGCTGGCCAGTGGACTGACGATACATCCATGGCACTCTGCATCTCGAAGAGCCTTGTTGAAAAGAACGATTTTGACCCTGTTGACATAATGGAACGGTTCCTCAGATGGAAGGACGAGGGATACATGAGCAGCACAGGCTACTGCTTCGACAGCGGAGAAACAACAATGATGGCGCTCAATGAGTTCAGGAGCACTGGTAAGCCTTACAGGCAGCCGCCACCTCCCGGGTCAAAGCGCACCGGCAATGGGTGCATAATGAGGCTTGGCCCTATACCGATGGCGTTCGTTGACTACCCGGCTATGGCTATCGACCTTTCTGAACTTAGCTCAAGGCTTACCCATGCAGCTGTGGTATGCGTTGATGCGACACGCTACTTCGGCGGCCTGATAACAGGCGCTCTCAACGGCGCGACGAAGGAGGAGCTCCTTTCAGACCATTATTCCCCAGTTTCCGGATACTTCAGGAAGAAGCCACTCACTCCGGAGATATCAAGGATTGCAGCGGGCTCTTTCAAGACTAATACGCCAAAACCAACATTCATAGTAACGGACACACTAGAGATGGCGCTATGGGGATTCCATAATACCGCTTCTTTCAAGGATGGAATGCTCAAAGTTGTGAACCGGGGTGGCGATGCGGACAGCTACGGCGCAGTCTACGGGCAGCTCGCCGGCGCATTCTATGGCGAAAACGCAATCCCAGATAGCTGGAGGAGCGGCATAGCACACCCAAAGCTGATTTCCGAGACTGAAGAGGAGCTGTGGCACTTCCATCTTCTCAGGCATTGATGCAGAACAGCGGAACTCCTGGCTAAAAAGCATAATTTTAAATAGGCTAAGCGATGTAAACTATTTACTTAGACTGATTGTTATTTGCGCTAACTTCGGCGCTGAAAGATGCATCAAAATAACACATAAAGTGCTAGAATGAACGAAAAATACGATATAATAGTCGCAGGAGCAGGAATGGCCGGATCCCTTGCAGCAGCAGGGGCAGCAAAGCGGGGACTTAGCGTGCTCCTTCTCGATAAGAACAAGGAAGAGGAAGTAGGGAAGAAGACAAACTGGGGATGGGTGTGCGGCGATGCAGTCGCCCAGACGCACCTGGACTTCATAAAGCAGCACATAGGACTCGGCTTCTCAAAGCCAGAGCTCGACGTAAAGGTAGATGGAGTGGTCGCATATTCCCCAGACCTGCAGACAAAGGTAAACTTCGATGGAGAGGGCTACGTCCTCGACAGGCCAGAGTTCGAGAAGAAGACGAGGGACTACGCGATAAAGAACGGTGCAGAGTATGTGTCGCAGTTCGACGTCGAGGGGCCGATTATAGAGAACAATTATGTCGTAGGAGTGTTCGGAAAGGACAAGTCTATGCAGCACAAGGAAATCCGCGCCAAAGCAGTCATAGACGCGCTGGGTGTCGCAACAACCCTCAGAAGGAGGCTCCCTGACGGGCAGTTTGTCGACAGGGTTGTGGATGTGGATGACCTTGAATCAACCGGAAGATACATCTACGACTGCGAGGTCACCGGTGAAGACCTCCATTACTAGATCGGAA
>JAJYDY010000016.1 GCA_021790455.1 Microcaldota archaeon
TTGCGGTGATAGGCGTAGTCGTACTCTCCTATTTCTCATAATAGAATTAGCCCCAGACATCCGCGCTTATCCTAGAATCAGCGCATCCGCAATGCGCGAGCGCCTCCCTAACCGCCTTGACGAACGCTAGCGGTCCGCAGATATAGCACATCCTTTCCGGCACGTCGATTACGCACTGCTTTATCATTATGTCTGCAATGTGGCCTGTCTGGCCTGTCCATCCATCTCCAGGCTGCGGCCTTGTCACTGTTATCGTCATCCCCACGTTCAGGTCTTTGACCAGCTGTTCCAGCTCGTCCTTAAGTATGATCTCGGTCGGGTACTTGATGCTGTACATCATCCTGACATCAGGCTTCGCGCCGCTCACCTTTATGTGCCTGAGCATGGACAGGAAGGGGGCGAGACCCGTGCCGCCTGCGATGAAGAGGACTTTCTTGTCCTTGTTCGGGTCGAACCTGAATTGCCCATTTGGCCCCCTCATCACGAACTCGTCTCCTATTTTTGCATCCACAAAGTGTGAAGTTGCCTGCTCTGCTGCAATTGGAGCAGTCGGAGCAGATGGCGCAGCTGGCTTTGTTTGTGCCGCAGCTGCTGCTGCGGGCGTTGTCGCTAGTTTTGGCTGTTGCACAGGCTGTGCTACGACTTTCGGATGCCTCGGCTCCTTAACTATGAGAAACTCCAATTCCGGGTCTGTGGGATCGGATGATATTGAGAAGGCTCTGGCTATGTGCTTCTTGCCCTCCGCGTCTATGCCGGATATCATCATGAACATTCCGGGATCGAAGGGCCACTGCTCCCCATCTTCGGATTTGAACTTTACCACTAGCACTTCTGGCGTGGAGTCTATCTTCCTGTCCAGCTTGTATTTCCTTTCCACTACTGGGTACTTGTCGTTGTTCGGCATATTTCCACTTCAGTCGCGTAGACCTTATTGCAGCTTACATCTTTTTAGAAGTTTTGGAAAGCATGCGTTATAGCCTCAAAACACAAGCTATTTATTATATTAGATAGCACTTCTAACTGATTGAATAGATGGCCAGCAAGAGCAACCACAGATGCAGCCTACAACACTACCAAAGAAGAGCGGAATGATGCTACCACTAGCAGCCATAATAATCATAGTTATAGTTGCTGCAGCCGCCTTCCTATTAGCCTCAAAGCCATCTAATACATCCACAACTATCATTTCAGGTTCGAAGCAGCTTCCTCCCGGAACTTATGCCTATGTACCAAACCTCCACAGCAGCTATATTTCTGTGATAGCTACGTCAAACAACAGTGTCGTTGCAACAATACCGATAAGTGCGCTCGGTTCCTCTGATACCGCCGCAACGCCAAACGGCGCCTATCTTTATGCAACCAGTGCTAGTGAAGGTATAGTGAGCGTGATAAACATCTCAACAGGAACGGTTGCAGCCATAATAAATTCGGGCGTGAATCCGGTTGCCGTAGCTGTGACACAGGATGGAAGATATGCGTATGTGACAAATTTTGGCGATATAACGCCCGTAAATCCATCCAATAGCACGATATCGGTCATAGACACATCGGACAACAAGCTCGTCGCAACGGTGTCTGCACAGATGCCATGGCCAAACAACCCATTGATATCTGGTGGCGAACTCTATTTTGTGAGGGGTGAGACAGCAAATCAAATCGCTGTCCTGAACATAAGCACGAACAAGATAGTCGCAACCTTTTCAACTTATCAAACAGTAGGGGCACAGAGCCTAGCGGCCACATCTGATGGGAAGTACCTTTATGTACTGAGTGACGGTTCAATATCAATAATCAATACATCGTCGCATTTGCTTGCTGAGAAAATTCCGTGGAGCTTTAATGCGGATCCGAAATACATTTCAATCGCGCCGAACGGCGCTTATCTCTGTGTTGCAGATTTCGGCAACGCAAATGTAAGCATAGTAAATCTTTCTACAAGCACAGTGGTCGCAAACATCTCCGTGGGGACGCCGCTTCAGGAATTCCCAAGCAGCTGTGCGATAACCCCAGACAGCAGGTATATCTATGCATCTGTGGATCCGAGTGAAGTTGACGTGATAAGCGCCCAGAGCAAGAGCCTAGTATCTAGGATTACGGTCGGAACCGCACCGCGCATAATAAGCTTTGTTCAATTGAAGTGAATCAATACTTCTCGACAAAACCTATGAGATAGTCGACGAATTCCTGTGGGTTAGTGTAGTGGCCGTCGTGGCCGGCACCGCTGATTATATCTATCGTGCTGTTCTTTATCTTGCTCTTGAACAGCTTCGCGTTCTCAGGGCTCAGCATGATGTCCCTGCTGCCCCAGATGATGAGCGTTGGTTCGCTTATCTCTGCTAGCACATCGTCAGTCAGCTGGTCCTCATTGAAGTCCGAATCGAGTATGCTTCTGACTACGTACTCCTTATTTCCGGCGAATCCCATCGCCAGCTTGAAGAATGTCTTCTTGAATTCCTCTTCCCTTCCCGCAGCTACAATCTGGTCGAATGCCTCCTTGAGTCCTGTTGCATCCTCAAGCACAAGTCCGGCGATAGAGTACTTTGATGTATAATATGCTGCAATCCATCCCCCATAGGAGTGGCCCACAAGGTAGAAACCGGAAAGGTTCTCCGCTTCGAAGAACTCCCAGAGCGTTTCAGCCTGCGCCTTTACTGTGTAGTCAATCTCAGGTGCGTCTGAAAGTCCATGGCCGAGAAGGTCGATGAGATATACGTTGTAGTCGCTCGGAAGCAGCTCCATAGCCCTCTTCCAGGAAAGTACGCTAGCACCGAATCCGTGCAGGAAGACGATGGTCTTCCCGTCGCCTTTGTGGCGCTTGTAGTGCAGCGCCCCTAGCGTCGTGTTTACCCTTCCATCCTCAAAGTCCTTGTTGAAGTTCATTGTTTCTTACCATAAAAGAAGTGTATGCCTCTTCCAAGCGCGCCCTCCGCCGCTTCCATCAGTCCTTCGCTGAACGTTGGGTGCGGATGTATCGTGTCCGCTATGTCCTCGATGGTCGCTCCCATCTCTATGGCGAGCGCCGCTTCTGCAATCATCACGTTCGCGTCCCTTCCCACTATCTCCACACCTTTAACGAGGCCGCCGACCTCATCGAATGCGATTTTCACGAATCCGGATGTAGAATCCAGCGCAATCGCCCTGCCCAGTGCTGTGTATGGGAACTTCGTGACCTTTATTCCCTCTCCTTCGAATTTTCCCACTATCGCGATTTCAGGATCAGAGAATATCACGGCAGGCACGACTAGGTTGTCATATGCTGAGTTCTGCCCTGCAGCGACCTCTGCCGCGACAACTCCCTGCCTCATTGCCTTGTGGGCGAGGAGCGGCTCGCCGATTACATCGCCTATTGCGAGAATGTTCGGATCCTTTGTCTGAAGCTTGTTATCCACTTTTATGAATCCCTTTTCATCGCGTTCAACTGCCGTGTTCTCAAGGCCCAGCCCTTCGGTATACGGAGAGAGGCCTGTCGCGACAACCGTTGCATCGGAGTAGAGCGTCTTTCCATCGCTCAGCTTTATTGTCGTGGATGTCTTTGACACTGGAGTCACTCCTGTAAGAATCTCTACCCCGAGCTCGCCGAGCCTTTTCTTGACAAGCGCGACGGCGTCCCTGTCGAAGTTCCGCAGCAGGTCGGAGCGCGCAAGTACCGTCACCTTAGCCCCAAGCCTCGCATAGAGGGTCGCGGTCTCGACAGAGACGTAGCCAGCCCCTACTATCGCCATGTTTTTCGGGATGTGATCGAGCATGAGCGCGCGCTTGTAGTCAAGGATTCCATCGCTGAACTCGAATCCCTTGACGGCAGTCGGCTCTGATCCGGTTGCTATTATCGCCTTCTTGAATTCGAGGGTCACCCCGTCGCTGAGCTGCAGGCTCTTGGAGTCTAGGAATGTGGCCGTGCCTTTGAATACGTCTATCTGGTTCTGCTTGCAGAGGAATTCGACTCCTGCCTCGAGCTTCCTGGAAACGTCCATGCGCCATTGCAGCATCTTCTTCGCATCGAGCGAAACGCCCGTTGCCGTTATCCCAAACTGCTGCGAATGCTGTATTTCATAGAATATTTCAGAGATGTTGAGAAGCGTCTTGGATGGAATGCACGCGTAGTTCAGGCAGTGCCCTCCCATCTTCTCCTTCTCTGCAATCGCGACGCTGAGCCCGAGCTGCGCTGCGCGTATCGCAGCGACGTATCCGCCGACTCCGCCGCCTATGACTGCCAGATCGACTTGTTCAGGAAGAGAACCCATTACCATACAATCACTTCAGCGAGACCTTTTGTCTCAAATCCTCACCCGGTTCTGATGTCCGGTCATATTTGTATATTATAATAGGGATTATCTTAACGATTCTTTTATTTGCGATTCCGAGGAAGTCTTCCTTCGGCCTTGACTTTCTTGCTTTAAGTGTGAAAACGACCTTCAATGCTGAAAGAAGCTCTAGTCCGCTTATGACTCTTGCCTTTGCGGATACCTGCACGCCATCGATATCATCTCCCCTTGCCCTTGAATCGAAGACAGCAAAAGAGACAGAGGGAGTTTCAATGATATTTTTTACGTGCTGTGATGTTTTCGAAGATATGAAGTAAAAATTATAGTGCTTGTCGAAGACATAATTCACAGGAGACGCCCATGGTTTTCCGTCCTTGCCGCAAGTGGCTAAGGTCATGAACATGTTTTTCACTATTATTTCCCTTGCCTTCTTGTTTGCAACTTTTTGATTTTCCAAAAAATCACCCGAGCATCTCAAGGAAGTTTGGATCCTCGAGATATCTTATTATCGCGTTCCCGAGCTTCACCGCATCGGCTCCGTCAACAATCCTGTGGTCGAACGAGAGCGAGAACGGGAGCACCTTCCCTACCGCTATCTTGCCGTCAACTACTACTGGCGCATCCCTTATTACGTGAATCCCGAGAATTCCAGCCTCGTTCGGGTTTATCATCGGTACGGAGAGGTATCCACCACCAAGGCTCCCTATGTTCGTTATCGTGAATGTACTGTCATGCATCTCCTCCAGAGTGATTGTGTTGTTCATTATCTTGTCGTGCAGCGCCTGTATCTCCTTCGCAATCCCAACAATGCTCTTCTTATCAGCATCCCTTATCACCACCACCTTCAGGCCGTCCGGCGCCTCTGCAGCAAGGCCGATGTTGTAATACTTCTTCAATATTATCTCGCTGGTCTCATGGTCGTAACTCGCGTTGAAGCGCGGGTTCTCCTTCAGCGCCTCTATTGTCGCCTTTATTATGAATGGCAGGAAGGTAATCTTCACATTCAGTTCCTTCAACACCTTCGGCTTTTCCACCGAGACTATGTTCCAGAGAGATGTTGCGTTTATCAGGTCCATGTGCACCGCCCTTGGGATCTTCCATGACTCTTCCATATTCCTTGCTATAGCCTTTCTCGTCATCGTCATCGGCTGGCGCTCGATCGCATCCTTGTGCTGCGCCTCCAGCATTTCCGAGAACTTAGTCCTTGGCGCAACCGCCGGCTTTCCTGCGCCTGCTGTGCTCCTTACATCGTTTTCAAGTATCCTCCCTCCAGGTCCTGTACCTGTTATCTTGCTTATGTCGAGGTTCATGTCCCGCGCCAGCTTCCTGACTGCAGGGGTTGCGATTATCTCCTTCGGCGCAGCGGCAGGCTGTTGCTGAGGCTGTGCCTCTGCTTCCGTCTGCTGCGGAGGTTGCTGCTTTGCCTGTTGCGCAGGTTTTGCCTGGGGTTGCTGTTGCTTTATCTGAGACGCTGGTGCAGGCTGCTGCTCATGTGGAGCAATCGCCTTTCCTGGTTTGTAGCTTTTCATCTCCTCAGGCGTCCCTATCCCTGCAAGCACGTCTCCTAGGTGCAGCGTGGTGCCCGCAGGAGCAACAATCCTTATAATCCCGCCTATAGGGGCAGGGACGTTTACCACTGCCTTGTCGGTCTCTACAGTCACCACGGCCTGGTCCTCCTTCACTACGTCTCCATCCTTGACCGACCATGCCTGTATGTGGCCTTCCGTTATGCCTTCTCCAACATCAACGAATCTTATCTCTTTCATCATCACACCTAGTCCGACATTATCTTCTCTATCGCTTCCTCCACTTTCTTCTCGTTCGGGATATAGAAGCTCTCGTATCCAGGGTACGGATACGGAAGGCTCGGCGACGCAACCCTCATAACTGGCGCGTCCAGCTCGAATATCGCCTTCTCGGCTATCCTCGCAGCTATCTCAGCGCCAGGCCCGAACGTAAGCGATGCCTCGTGCACTATCAACGCCTTACCTGTCTTCTTTACGCTCGATAGAATTGTCTTTTCATCAAGCGGGTTTATGGTCCTGAGATCTATTATCTCTGCGTTCGCCTTCTTGTTCGCGACCGCGTTCTTTACAACGGGAACCATTGTACCCCATGTTATTATCGTAAGGTCGTCCCCTTCCTGGATCGTTGCAGCTTTCCCTATCGGTACTTCGTACATGTTCTCCGGGACTTCCTGCTTGAAGAGCCTGTACAGCTTTGTCGGCTCCAGGAATACTACTGGGTCATCCATGTGCGATGCCCTTATCAGGAGACCCTTTGCGTCGTATGGGTTAGACGGCTCAACCACTATCAGTCCTCCCATATGCGAGAAATATATCTCAGGGTTTTCGGAGTGGTGCTCCAGCGTTCGCACCCCGCCGCTCACCGGGGTCCTCACAACCATTGGCAGAGTTATTGTCGAGCGCGTTCTTCCCCTGTACCTTGCGGCATGGTTGATCATCTGGCCGAATGAGAGGAACATGAAGCCTGCAAACTGCATTTCTGCTATCGGCCGCAGACCTCCTGCCGCCATGCCTATTGCTGTTCCGGCAATCATCGACTCTGCAAGTGGGGTATCGAACACCCTCTTCTCTCCGTACTTCTGCATGAGCCCGTCCGTAACCCTGAATACCCCGCCATCCTTGCCTACATCCTCTCCGAACACCACCACCTTGTCGTTCTCCTTGAGAAGGAGGTCAAGCGCATTGTTCAAAGCCGCTACCATGTTCATAAGCGCCATTTCATTCACCATTCTCCCGCTGCGGCGGTTGCTGCTGTGTCTGCCAGAAGTTGGATGCTGTAGCGGCGTCGAGTTCATCCTGCAGGATGTCTGGCATGTAGCTGTATATGTGCTCGAACATGCTCGCCGGGTCTCCCTTGAAGCTCTCAGCCTTCTCTACTGCTGCATCTATAGCCTTCAGACTCTGGTCTGCGAGATCCTGTTCCTTCTTGTCGCCCCAGAGACCTTTCTTTGTCAGATATATCTTCACCCTTGCGATAGGATCACTCTTCTTCCATGCATCCACCTCTTCCTGCGGCCTGTACTTCGTGGGGTCATCCGCAGTGGTGTGCATGCTCATCCTGTATGTTATGCATTCCACAAGCGTCGGGCCGTTCTTTGCGTTTGCCAGCGCATCCCTTATCACTTTGTAAACGCCGATAACATCATTCCCATCCACCTGCACTCCAGGTATGCCTACTGCGATGGCCTTCTGCGCCAGCGTCTGCGCAGCTGTCTGCTTGCCCCTTGGCATTGATATTGCCCACTGGTTATTTTCAATGATTGCAACAAGCGGCGATTTCGTAACGCCTGCAAAGTTGAGTGATTCGTAGAAATCCCCCTCGGATGTCCCGCCGTCCCCCACGTATCCGATGACCGAAGCGCCGGTATTGAGATACTTCTGCGCGAACGCTAGCCCAGCAGCATGCTGCATCTGCGTTGCAACAGGCACTGCCCCCGGCAGCGCGTGCTTGCCCTTTGGAATCATATTCCCTTCTTCATATCCCCTAAAATAGAGGAATAGTTCGTCCATGCTGAATCCACGTGCCAGGAAAACGCCCTGCTGCCTGAAGTTCGGTACAAAATAATCATCCTTTCTCAGCGCTATAGCGCTGCCTATCTGCGTAGCCTCCTCTCCCACCATCGGAGCGTAAGTAACAGCCCTGCCCTGCCTCTGCAGGCTGAGTGCCTTCGCGTCCATCGCCCTTGCCAGGGACATGTACTTATACATCTCCAGAATCTTGCTGTCGTCGAGCTCATTGGGAAAGAGAGACATGTCGATGTTGCCCTGCTCATCCATCACCTGGTAGTAATCTACGCTGCCATCAAAGACTTTCTTCATCAAGTGCTCACCCAATGGATATCATAAATCAATGCAAATTAATATATTGATTCTGGATTTGGGGGAATTTCGGTGAGTATCCGAATCTGCCATTGGCTCATTGCTTTATCTCAAGAGTGCTCAGCAGCATACTCTCCAAATCGAAGATCCTTATTAAGTGGTTATTAGTATCGGCGATGAAGAGCCTGTTGCCCATCAGCTTGACGTCGCTCGGCTCGTAGAGGCCGATCGTATCGCATTTGGGGTCGCCGTACTTGCAGAATGACTTTTCGGTCGGGGTCCCAACAAGAGTGACGACTGTTTCCTCCTTCAGGTCTATCATCCTTATCGCGCTGTTGTAAGTGTCTGCAACATAGACCTTTCCATCGTTAGCGCAGAGCCCGTAAGGGTGCTGCATCAGCGCCTGGTTCAGCTTTCCGTCCTTGTTCCCGAAGACGAAAAGCCCATGGCCAGATATAGTGCCTACGAACTTTTTCTTCAGGTCTATGCTCCTTATCCCGGAAGATTCCGGATCCGCGACGTAGAGGAAGTCTCCGTCTATGAAAAGGCCGCTCGGCTGTGCGAACTCCGAATTCCTGTAATCACCGTCGACTATTCCTTCACCGCCGTTTCCTGCGAATGGGAATACGAGCCTGCTTTTTGGTTCATAGCTCCAGAGCTGGTGTAGTCCTGCCATCGCGATGATCAACCTTCCGTCGTACTGTGCTATGTCCCATGGAGAACTCAAATCTGTGGACAGCGCATCTCCGGAAAACTCCAATGGGTAGTAACCGCCCTGTGTTCCGGTGCCAGCGATTGTTGATACTGTTTTCTTCTTGAGGTCCGCGGTGCGCACTGCGTGATTTCCCGTATCCGCTATGTAAATCATTTCATCAATCCATAGAATTCCCCTTGGCTTGAGGAACTGCGCAGCCTCAAAGCTCCCGTCCTCGAATCCTTTTTCTCCGCTTCCGATTGCGGTCGTGATTTTTCCATCTTTTGGATTGACAATGAGGATTCTATTGTGATCGGTATCGCTGAGAGCGAACGCAGTGCCATCAAGAGAGAAGGCGACCTTCTGCGGATAAGCGAGCACCCTCCTTTCTTTCACACTCGGCATCTTTATCCCAATCCTCTTTTTCGCAAGAGTCCCATCATCCCTATGATCGTCGAGCAGCATCTGCACTATTCCGTCAAGCTCTGCGAAACCAGTCTCTCCCGACTTCTTTCTTACTATGTTTCCCTTCGGGCCTACTATAACAATGGTGGGCCATGCATTTACACCGTAGGACTTCCATATCTGCATCTTCTCGTCAACAACTACGGGATGCGTTATCTCGTATCTTCTGACAGCCTCGGCTATGTTTTCGGCTTTCTGCTCGTTTGTGAACTTTGCGGAATGCACACCGATCACCACCACGGGCTGATCCTTGAACGCCTCCTGCAACTTTTCAAAAGTGGGGACCATATGGATGCAGTTTATGCAGCCGTATGTCCAGAAGTCGAGGATTACTATATGCCCCTTGAGTTTCGCCAGTGAGAGCGGCTCTGTCGTGTTTATCCAGTTGAAATCCTTCGGGAACTCGGGAGCTTTTGAACTGACCATTCTTCCAAGACTGCTGAGCATGATATCTCCTCAGCGCAACAAAATTTAAAACCTTGCAGCAAACGCGTCACTTTTTTGATATTCCCTGCCTTTTCACGCCCATCAGAAAATAAACGGCTATTTATAGGTTGTGAGACACTTTTATCTGGTGAGAAAATGTCAAACGACACCATGAGCAATTGCTCTTACAACGTGCACAAACAGCTGGTCAAGAGGATGCAGTTTCTTTATCATGCGGAGCGCTACGTGAAAGAGTCTGAGAAGGACGCGCATGCGGAGTGCGCAAAGATGTGGAAGGAGATAGTTGCAAACGAGAGGAAGAACGTTGTACTCCTGCAACAGGCTGTCGATAGGGATAGGTCGCACGAGAGAAAGTAGATGGTAAGCCCTCTCTGCAGAAACGCTTAATATACCTTTTCATTAATCTCTAATCATGGCAGCTAGCGAAGAGGCGAAGAGCAGGACCTCCGGAATCTATTATCTCATAGGGATAGGCTCGCTCATACTCATCGCCGGCGCCCTATACATGGTAAAGAGCTTCTCTTTCTACTTCGGCGTCGGTGTGGGTGCAGCATCGCAGAGCATCTCAACGAACACGCCTATCGCAGCTGTGCCGCTACTGCAGCAGACCGCATACAGTCTCAGTGCATTCCACGTCGGGATCCTTGAATCCTACGTGATATTCCTTGTTGCGCTCGGGCTATTTGGTTCCGCTATATTGATGTTCATAAAGCGCGGTGAAAGGGGTGCAACCATCCAGAGGTACCACTTCCTGCACTTCAGCTTCACCATAGTCTACGTGCTCCTCTTCATAATTATCGTATCTGCGTTCTACGATTTCTTCCAGCCGTTCTATCTATACATCTACTACCTTGGCATGGGGCTGTGCCTTGCCGCAGATGGCTACCTCCAATACCTAATGATGCAGCCTACCGCAAGGAGCGCAAGGATAAAGCGCACGATGACGATGAATCCATCAAAGCCTTTCTCGAACCTTGTCGCACTTCAGGAGAAGCTGTTCCCAAACATGTCTGGCCACCTCTGCATAGTCGACAAGCACTTCAATTCAAACGCGCTCGTCAATTTCAATAGGGCCGTTGATAGGAACATCACGAACTTCTCCAGGATAACCATACTCACATCAAAGGAGATGCTCGATTCCGGATTCAGCACCAACCTGATTGATTTCGGCAGCGAGCTCAACGGGTCAGGGATAGCGCTTGAGGTCAAGCTCATGGACGACAAGGATGCTGTGGAGCAGCACGAACGCTTGATGATGGACGATAACACAGCATACAAGATCCCCCCTTTCAACATAATAAACAAGCGCGCAGAGCACATCACGACAGTCAGCCTGAAGGAGGCTCAGGCAAGATTTCACTACCTCTACACGAGGGCAATAAAGATGGAGAACTTCGCTGTCAAGAGGGCGAGGGAAGGGGAAAAAGATGGAAATCTTGGAGAGAGAAAGCAGCAGGGTTGACATGAGGGAATTCCTTCTCTATTCGCGCACCGGATATACAAATGGCGATTTCAAGAGCCTAAAGGATGCTGGAAGGCTCGACATAGTCTACCAATGCATTCTCACTTCTATATTCAAGTCAGCCGCGCACAGGCACGACGTTGTATTCCATTCTGTGCTGAACGGCCCGCCGAATCCGCCTGTCCACATAACGATAAGCGGTGCAGACCTGAGAGATGCACACATAGACGAGAGGAGCTGGGAGGATATACTTAGGAGTGTACTGAATGGAAGGCAGCATCCAGGCATATCGGTTGACAGGACACCGATGCAGAAGATAGTCCAGAAGAAGCATGCCGATGGGTACAAGATATTCGTCCTAAGCGATGAGGGGGAAAGGATGGAAGCGCAGCAGGATGGCAATCTGCTCTTCGTCCTCGGCGACCACATTGGACTTCCAAAGAAAGATGAGGGATTCGTGCTAAGGTATGGCAGCAAGGTATCTCTGGGAAAAGAAAAATATCTCGCCGCCACTTCAATAGACATAGTCAACTACCTGCTGGACGGCGCCTAGTTAGTCGAATTCTTAAGCGTGCTCCCAATTAGTATCCCGTTAGCCCAGTAGAATCCTGTGCTGCCGGAAGGAAGTATGTCGTACGTGTAGTTCTCATTGTACTGGACAGGCTGCGCAATGATGACCGTTGAGCCGTCAAGCTGGCTGCCTACAGCGAGCTCTCCAACTGTTCTTCCATCAGCGGTCGGATGGCCAGGCGATGCGAATATCTGCCTTCCATCTGCAAGGACGACGTGTATCATGATGTGGTCCGAAGGCACTCTCACCTTTGAGGTTTCGAGTATGGTCGCAGCGGCCTTGTTGCCGCTCGAGTCGATCGTCCACACGCTCATTCCTGCCTTGAGGTCTTTTACGCTGAATTGTCCTTCAGGCGTGCTGATTGTGGTGTTTCCCGATAGGCAGACAGGGCAAGGCCCGACCCTTGTCATTATGTGCATGAACGATGCGGAATCGTTGCTGAAATTTATGCTCACTAGCTGGTATTCTGAGCCATCGCATGTATATCCGATGAAGTCGCCGATAAAGAGGGTAACAGGATAGCCCTTCGTCGAGACGATCGGCCATACCATATATGACAGTCCAGCGATTGAGTCATTTTCCTTGTTAAGGCTGAGAAGAAGGAAGTCGCTCAGCTTGTCCCCAGGCGTTATCGTGACCAGGCACGGTCCTGTGCAGTTTATGCTCTGCGCGCTGTTGAAGAAGCTTATTTTGTTGACGATAGAATAGACGACTCCGAAAGCTGTCGCCGCGGTCAGCGCGACCAAAAGCGCTGCGAGCAGCATTACTCTAGTATTCATGATTAGACTCGTATTCCTGCGTATTTAAAACTGCAGCAGCATGTTCGGTTTTGCTCCGTTCAGAGATGGAAACCGGTCTTTATCCCTTTCGCCTTCAGGTCCGCGAATATCTGCTGGTTGTCTGTTGAAGGAGCTCCTGTCGCATTGTTGAAGTTCGTGAATATGTATACCGCCCTCTTCTTCCCGTCGTCTATGAACTCGAGCTTTATTGGAGCCAGCGCCCTTTCAGGGATGCCGTTCGTCATCATCTGAGGATAATTTCTGTCGTAGCCGATCGACATATGCTTTATGTTCGCGAAGGTTATCTCAAGGTTCAGCGGGATCTTGTTCTTGACGTCTGCGCCGTTAAGTATTACGCTTCCATCCGTGACCTCTACGCTTCCCTGGTATGTGTGCACAGGTATCGCCTGTCCCCCGCTGTTCTGCATCTGCTTAATCTTCGATTCAGCCATCGCAATCCCGGCTGCAATATTTGCTATGCCCTGCGTCTCCCTCATCCCCTGCAGGCCACCAGGTCCGGCTGAAACCTGCCATGACGATGGCCTGTACTGCTTCGCTTCATCGTCAAAAATCCACATTGAGTTTTCTTCTTTTGCCATTCAATCATCTACAAGTGTAAGCGTAAGCGATTTCAATACATTGCCTTGAGCCTCTTTATCCTCTCGTCTATTGGAGGATGGGTAGAGAACATGTTGAGGACGCTGCGCGCCTTGAACGGGTTCGCGAAGTAAAGGTTCGCGGTTATCTCGTTCGCGTGCTGTACTGGCGTGGAGGCCGGGTTCTTCTCATACTGCATTATCTTCGTCAGCGCGCTAGCAAGCGCCTGCGGATTCCTTATTATCCTGGCTCCGTTTGCATCAGCGGTGTATTCTCTGCTCCTCGATATTGCTAGCCTGATGAGCAGCGCTATCAGAGGTGCGAGAAGCCCTATGACAAGGCCTACCAGCATAAGGAGGCCGCCGTTCCTGTTGTTGCGGCCACCGAAGAAGAATAAGTTCCTTACGAAAACAGATATTATTCCGACGGCGCCTGCGAATGCGACTGCTATCATCATGTACTGTATGTCGTTCTCGAATATGTGCGATATCTCGTGCGCAATCACCCCCTGCAATTCGGTGTTGTTCATCATGCCGATGAGCCCAGTGGTCACGGCTACTGCAGCTGCCTTCTTTCCTCTTCCTGTAGCGAACGCGTTAGGGTTCGGGTCGTTTATCACGTAAACCTTTGGCATGGGTATCTCGTTTGCAGCGGCGAGGTCTCCTACAATCGAGTAGAGCTGCGCGTACTGCTTAGGGTCCGCCTCCTTTGCCCTCGACAGGGCGAGGATCAGCTTGCCTCCCATGAAAAATGAGAATAGGGCGTAGAGCACTATCGCGAACAGCCCTATTATCAGCACAAGCGTGCTGCCCCCGAAATACCATATCAGGAAGTAGAGGAGGCCCATGAACAGCGCTCCGAATATTATGAAGAGAAAGATAGTCTTCATCCTGTTCTTGGCTATCTCGTCAAAGTAGCTTGCCATGTATTACCACTATTCCGTCAATTGTCACTTCTTCGGCTGCTTCGGGGTCTGCGGTGGCTGCTGCGGCTGACCAGATGTGCCGAAGCTTACGCCTGGCGTATCCGTGTCCGTAAGGTTCACTTTTACAGCTCCCCTTTCCTGCTCAGGCGTCTGGAAGAAGTCAAACCTGCTGAAGTGGAACATTCCTGCAAGGACGTTTCCTGGGAACGTCTGTATCGCGTTGTTGAAATCGAGCACATAGTCGTTGTAAGATGTCCTCATGAATGCTATCTTGTCCTCAGTCTCAGCAAGCTGGTTCTGCAGGTTCTGATAAGATTCCGATGCCTTCAGCTGCGGATAGTTCTCTGCGACTGCGAATATAGTCTTCAGCGCCTGGGTAATCTGGTTGTTCGCCTGCGCCTTATCCTGCACAGAGCCTGACACAATAGAGCTCCTGAGCGCGGTTATCTTAGTAAGCACACCCTGCTCGTACTTCATATAGCCCCTTACCGTCTCGACCAGGTTTGGTATCAGATCATACCTTCTCTTTAATTGCACGTCAATCTGCGACCACGCATCCTGCACCCGGTTGCGCTTTGAAACGAAGCCGTTGAACATAACAATAATCGCAACTACGATTACCACAATCACAGCTATTCCAATCTCAAGAAGAACCATCGTATCACTCTATTATTGTTGTCAAGTGGATTAAAAAGACTTTCTGTTTTACCGGGTTTTTATCTCGATTGTCTTGTCCCTGCTGATTGCGCCTTTCAGTATAACGACGTCAGATTTCCTGACATTGAAATATGAAGAGAGCGCGGCTATCACGGCAATGTTCGCTTTTCCATCAATCGCCTTTTCCCTGACCTTTATCTTGTAATCCGCTTGGCCGAGCTCCTCGACAGACTCGGCCTTTGAATTTGGGATTATCCTTACTTTTACAATCACGCAATCACTGGTATCGCCATCGCCTTCGAACGGCACACATAGAATACCCAGAAAAGTAATATATATCTGTACGAGTTAATTGGTCTTGGTGCTATTTTGTTGACTGCCGAAGCCTGCAATCGAAACGCAGCGCAGGGAAACCGCAGCAGGATTTTTGATATTGATGATCTTTTGCACATTGTCCAGCTTGAACATACATCAGAGATGTCGGTAAGATTCAGGCGCGGCATCGTGCTAAGCGCGTATCTGCTGTTGCGCAAGGGCTCGCAGATCAATGAAATGGAGAGGCAGGCAATCTCAAGTTTCAAAAATTCCCCACCAACGGAAGTGCTCATATCGATAAACTTCAAGGAGCTTGAGAAAGGAACACGGTGCCATGCCCTGATTACAACAATGCCGATTCCGGAGAACGCTTACAGCGAAGAAGCCTTTGCTATGGTGTACAGCAGCGCGCTACCGCTGTTCCTTGAGAAGCTCTCCATGTTCATAGAGGTTTTCCAAAGCAAGGTGGATATTGAGAGGTTAAGGACGACTATAGAGCAAAGAGAACCTTTCAAAATAGAGGGGCACCTCAAGAGTGTTTTGGAACGTGCCAGCATGCTGAAAACGCGCGAATCCAAACTGCGTGTCTCAAATAAACTAATACAGCAGCAGGCCGGGAAACCAACCTTTGGTGATGTGTCCGATAATGTTCCGCAGCGCAAGTTCCCTGCGCCCGCGGTATCCTCGTTGGTGCGGGTAGGAACAGCACCCATATCGGGAAGCGCCGAGCTTACTCCCGAACAGCACGCTGAAAATGGAATTTTGGACAGGTATGGTGCGGCAGTGGGCAGAGACCAGCGCCTACGGGTTCAGAGACAGCCGCAGAGCTTCGATGCAGGTATGCTGAGCGCACTTATTGAAGAGAAGTACAACAGAATAGAGGGCTATCTCCATATAGCAAGGCTGCCGCTGAGAGCCAACAACCGCCATAAGCGTTCCAGAGGTTCAAGAGAGACAGAGAAGGTATTGTTCACGGGCCAGGAAAAGTCATGGATAGAAAGACTGGTATCCGGGAACAATCTCTCATTCTCATACGCATACCCTACATATCTTCACGGAGCAGACAGCGAACCTATTGTCTATTTCGAGCTGAAGGGCACAGCGCGTTCGCAGGATAAGAATGATCTAAAACTGCAGAAGGGAAAGGAAGCGCTGCTCGAATCACTGGTAAAGCTGGCGAACGGTCCGCTGGCAAGGCACATAAGCGCCGAGACATTGAAGAAGGATGTCCCTTCATCATCCTGATAACGGATCCAAGATAAGAAACTCGAGCATAAACATAATATCTGTAAAAGAGGATAAGTGGCCAATTTATTATCCTGATTATATGGTAGCTAATGAAACGAAGCTGATCAAAAAACTG
>JAJYDY010000017.1 GCA_021790455.1 Microcaldota archaeon
CAGGTAAGGCCATACTACACGATTCGCAATGTCAAAAACAGGGTTTACCTCAGTTTCTTTCATAGGGCAGAAAGCTCCCCCTATCTTTTTTCTTATCTCCTCCTCAGTATCATGTACGAAAACGGCGCTTGCTGGATTCGATTTCGACATTTTTATATCTATCAATTCCTGTTCCAATTGCTCTCTATCGTGCGCCGCTTTTGCCGCAATTATCTTTCCTCTCTGCTCTTCTGTTATGTGGATTCCTGAAAGTAGTCGATGGTGCGCAGCTACTATTTCTGTATTGAATGACTTTGCGACTTCCAATGCAACAACATGTGCCTTTCTCTGATCCATTCCTGCGTGCGCGAGATTGACTTTCAACCCGTATATATCGGCAACTTGCATCGGTACGTACAATAGCTGTGCAAAACTTATTGATTCTCCTTCCTTTCTGCCTGCAATTGTGACGCTTCTCTTTGCTCTAGCCAACGATAGTTGTTTTGACACACGTATTATGTCCTCCACGTACCCGATGCCTAGTTTATCGTACAATTCCGAGCCCATAATGAAATGAGTCATTTCAGGATCACCGCCAATTGCTTTCAGGGAAAGCTTCAAAGCTTCCTTAAAATAGGTGCCGCCAATCCTCCTGATTGTTGTTAGGTCCCCACCAAGCTTCTTATTTATCCATGTGTGGTAGTCAGCAAGGAATATATTAGTGTCAACACCGGCCGCTTGGAAATCGGCAACCTTCTGCATACAGAGCAATCCTGTACCAAGGTGAATGAAACCCGAGATTTCAAATCCTATGTAATGCCTTAGAGGTGTGCCATTATCAACAAGTTTTTTCAAAGTCGCCTCCGTCAATATCTCTTCTGTAGGTGCCCTCCTAAAAAGTTCAAGCTTATCCATAGAACTCCATTTCCCTTTTTATCCTAGTTATTTAAGCTTTCTCTATATCATTTCTATCATGGAAAAGAGGGCACTCGTTAGACGATATGGAAGGCTCTACAGCGAAGAACTAGGTATAAACCTCAATGGCGGAAGGAGCGGAGAAGTATTCAAGTGGTTCCTCGCCAGCGTTCTGTTTGGAGCCCCTATCAGAGAGAAGAACGCCAAGAAGACATTCCGCATCTTCATGAAAAACAGGGTAGATAGTCCGGATGCGATGCTGAAGACAGGGCGGAATGGCCTTGTCAGGCTGCTCGACAATGGCGGGTACACAAGATATGATTTCAAGACTGCTGACAAACTTCTCGAGATGTCAAAGAATCTAAAGGAAAAGTACGAATCTGATCTTGATATTCTCTATTCAAAGTCGTTAACAGAAGAGGAGATAGAGCAAAACCTCATGGGCTTGTCGGAAGGGATAGGGAAGATAACAGTCGAGATCTTCCTTAGGGAGATGTACGGGACGTGGAAGGTAAGCCCGAAGCACACCCCTCCCGCTGTGAAGACAGCGAAACGCCTTAATATCAGGCTGGGCAAGAAGTTTGACAAGAGGCTTGACGTGGCACTCATCAGGTATGCGCATGAAACAAGAAAGAAGGTTCGCAAGAAGGAGTGAGGACTTCATCTGCGAGAACTGCGGAAGTGAGGTAAAGGGTAGCGGATACACCGACCACTGCCCGTGCTGCCTATATGGAAAGCACGTGGATGTCAATCCGGGTGATAGGAAATCCAGCTGCACGGGTGCACTGGTCCCAACTAGGGTCACGCACGACAGAGGAGGGTTTGTTATCCATTACAGGTGCAGGAAGTGCGGGATGGAGAAGCCGTTCAAGGCTGCGCCAGATGACGACCATGATACGCTGAATTCCCTCTTCGCGCAGGGTTCTGCTTTTATTTGACTACACAAAAGTGGAAAAGAGTAAAAGCTAAATATTTTCGCTTTCATAATAAACCATTGATGCTGGTCAAAAAGGCGAAGCAATACAAAGTACCGATCCTCTTCCTGATCCTTGCAGCTGCGATCATCCTAAGTTCGAGGTACATGGGAGCGTACTCGAGCATGAGCTACATCTTGATCGGGGCGTTTGCATACCTGATAATAAAGGTCCTCTCCGACTTCAAGGCGGCGAACAAGA
Source organism: Microcaldota archaeon (assembly GCA_021790455.1). GTDB lineage: Archaea > Micrarchaeota > Micrarchaeia > Micrarchaeales > Micrarchaeaceae > JAJZYD01. The sequence goes on from JAJYDY010000017.1 coordinate 2,070, forward strand.
CGATTTACATAGGGTTTGAGCAATCAAATGCGCTTGTAGGGGAAGGAGGAGGGACCTTTAGCTCCGCGAAAGAGGAGAAACCAAGCAGGGAGCAGCGTTTCTTCAGGCTGCTTTACGATGCCGCGTTGATGGAAGGGAATTTCACCTTCGCAGAAAGCAGGGATGAGTTGTTCAGGCGCAACAATGCAGTGATCAGGATAACCAGGGATTCGCTCATCAAGGCGGCGAAGTCAGGGAAAAGGTTGACTGTGCTGAGGAAGGACGCCGATACCTTGGGATTGGACTACTCGCCGGTTGGCGGATTGCTGCTTTTCCTGCAGTTGAGCGGGAGATTGAGGTATCTGGATGAAGGGCCTGTTTGAGGGACTGGTGGTTTTCGGGATACTCTTCGGCGTATTCATATCCAGCCTTGCCATAGCGATCGGCGTCGTTGCAGACATAAAGGCGAACAGGGAGGTAAAAGGCATTTCGAAGAAGATGCTAGCCAGCGGAGCTCTGGTGTTTGCGATTTCTATAGTCTTTGCGGTGATATGATGTTCAAAAGGGTTATAAGCTATCATATGACGGAGAAGCAGAACAGGAGGGTTGGCAGGGGACTGGTTCTTGCCTCATCCCTGTTGATCTGTGCAATAGCGCTTGCCATGATCGCCGCAATGGTGCTTTGATGGGCAGGGTTTACTACGAAGTTTTGGCAATTCCGGACAAGGAATTCAACAAAATCGCGATATTCGACATTTTTGGCCATGAAAGTTTCTCATTAATCTATGATTTTGAGCGGAAGACCACGATTTTTTCCATGGATGCATCGGCGGCCCCCAAAACCGAGAACCTCGAGGCCGCACTGCCAGGGATCGACCTCGAGAGGATAGAGTTGAAGGTTCCTTTCGATTCAACAGTATTCTCTGCCTATAGGAAGACCGAATTCGACAAAGACCTGTTCAACGATCTGTTTGACCTTGATCTAGATGCTGGGCAGCTCGAGGTCGTTTTCCTGCCGAAGAAAGGGGACGAGCTAAAGGATGCAAAGCTCTACATGGAGAGCCAGCTGAGCAAGATGGACTCCAAGGAGACGCAGTCCGTGCTGTCGGATATGTTAAGCAAGAGGATCAACACTTCGTTCCACAGGGACAACTTCATGCATTCTGAGGAGAGGATGCTCCTCATGGAGATGCTTGAATCCGTGAACCGGTCGCTCCTGAGGAACGGCACAGCCTACTTCATCTATTTTGTAATCAGGGACAGCACAGGCAGGCTCGAGGAGTACATAGAGTCGAGGTTCCTGGTCCTGGCAAAGACAAGGGCGAAGGCCAGCGACAACATCCGAGTGCTGCCTGTGGGTGCTGACCTGGCAGCCCGCTTCCTCCTGTTTCGGGGAATTTTTGACCTCAGTTATTCACTTCCAACAGCGTATGCAGGAGCCTGCGGCACAGTTGATGTCGGCACATTCATGAAGAACTCGGTCCTAGAGACCAAGAATGAGGTAAGGATAGACCCATCTTCGCTGAACCTTGGCTCGATGCTCACCGGGCTTCCAGGCTCCGGGAAAACGAACGAGGCTATGGCAATCATTGACTCGATACTGGCGAAGGAAAGGCCGTCGATAGTGATCATATCGCCAACGGAGGAGTGGAATCAATTCGCAGCATGCCACGACATGAACGTAGTAAAACTTTACGATTCGAAAACACCGATAAACTTCTTCGAATGCCCTGTTGGCGCGGACATCACCAAGTTCTATGAAGACCTGGCAATGATACTCTCATCTGCATCGAATGCCGGCCCATACAGGAATCCAATGGAAAAATGCATGCTGAACGCATTTAGGAAGACCTTCTCATCCGACAGGGAGGATCCGGTGCACGTTTACAACATGATAGAGGAGTCGATAAGGAAGTTCCATGCGAAAAAGACGAACACAGGCTACAAGTACACGAAGCACGGTGAGAACATACGCTCCGCCCTCGAAAATCTGCGTGCAATACTGTCCAGGCCTGAATACGCTGCCAAGGAGGGAATCCCGATAGACGAGACAGTGAGACAGGGCGTAGTTTTCGATCTTTCTGGAGTAAGCATAGGTACAAAGCCATACATGTATGCGCTGATACTGAACCAAGTGTACGCGCTGGCATCAAGGTTTGACACAGAGAACGACGACAAGCTTAACCTGCTGATATGTGTGGAAGAGGCCCAGATGATATTCAGGGACAAAGATGCTTCCGCTGTCCAGGACATAAAGTCGAGGATACAGGATTTCAGAAAACAGGGTATAGGCCTGATGCTCCTCACCCACAACATCAACGACATAGAGCCTAGCATAAGGAGGCTATGCCAGACTAAGCTCTACCTCAAGCAGGCGCCGGATGTCGCCCCAATAGCGGCTAAGGACCTCATATTCACATACGCTGAAGAGGATGCCGTTGTCCTGCGGCTGAAGCACCTCGACTCAAGGATCGGCGCATTCAGCTATGTCGTTAAGAGGGGGAGAGACAAGATGTCAAAGGATACGGTTTTCATAAAAACAAGGGAGTACAGCAATGCAGCAGGCAACTGGCGGGTACCGATGGCGAAAAAGAGGCTTCCATGCCTTATAAACATGAGAATAAACCTTTCTGCCACCATCTCTCCAGGGGAAAAGAGAAGCACGATTTCAGAACTGCAATCGATAAAGCTGTTTTATCTCGGTGAGGAAATCGATGAGTTGGAAATCGATTCAAGCACCATCACAACGAAAGCGGAGCTGATCGAGGGAAAGGAGCATACTCTCCATGTGCTGAACAAAAAAGGCAGGACTGTCTTTTCTAAGGATATCATTTCTGCAAAGGAATTAAAGGTCGATTTAGAACTATGATTCAGTTTACAAACTCGCTGAGCCTTTTCTGGACAAGCAATTCCTTCAGCACCCTACTGTTGCCGATCCATGTGTTTCGCTTCAGCTGCATCTTGCTTTCTATGAAGCTGAACATCTGGTTCGTGTCGTAGAGCACAACCGGCTGGGTTGTGAGCGTCTCCCTGACATATTCCCTGACGTTCCATACGCCGACAGGCATGCTGTAACCTTCGTGCGCTTCCCTGAGGATGAGCACCACTGCCTGCTTCTTCAGATTAAGGAGCTTTTCAGTTGTTGCAAGCCTTCCAGAGTAGTAGCAGCCGCCCATCTCCGCGTATGTTGACCTTCCGTGGTACCCCTCATAGGATCCAAAGATTGAAACGTGCTTTCCATCCTCGTTCCATACGGTGCCAGGGTAAAAGGCCTCGATCGACTCATATTGCCAGTTCCCAGGGATGAAAAGGATTAGCCACCTGTTGTCCAGGGCAACATGATAATATGCATAAATCGCATCAACTGAGTCATACTCCTTAACCTTTTCCCTGTTGTTCTTGGATATGGTGTCATCGACTGCCGTTATGCTCCACCTTGTCGGAACGAACTTCCTGTTCTTCTTCAGTCCGAACAGCCCGGCTGCAAGCCCTCTCTGTATCTTTGACACGTTTGTCCCTTTCTGGTACAGCTCAAGGACTGCGGTGGCCGCCTTTGCATCGGTATCCTGGTACAGGTACTCCATCTTCTGATCAGCCCTCATGTTGTACACATTGAAATATTTCATCTGCGCGCTAGGCCCGAACGGCTGTACCTCGTCCCTCAGCTCCAGCTTGATGAACGGCTTCTTCGCGAAGCTCATCTCAGCATCTGTCGACTTCTCCGCCAGCGCAAGGTCCCTCACCTGCTCCTGCATCTTTCCCTTCTCCACGTCCTGCACCTTGGTCAGGTACATCCCGCGGACAAGCTTCGACCTGAAGTTGACAATATCCTCTATCGTCTTGCCGTGCCATCTTTCCGGAGTCCCCAATATCGATGTATCTCCAAACTCTGGTGGAATCAGGGGACCGATGTGCACGTATGGATAGCCGAATCTTCCGACGAATATGTCAGCTGGAGAAGACCCTTCCATGGCGAATTCGTTGATCGCTGAGACAGTCTTTACCTTGTAGTAATAGCGGAGCAGGGCCGGGTCTCGCATATGTTTGTAGACTATGTCCGACCTCTTCACCGCAGGCTGGTTGAGCAAATCGTCTGCCGTACTCTCACCGATATTAATTGTCAAAATAGCCTTATATCGCTTTCCAGGATTAGCATTACCTTGATGGCAACCTCATATGCCGGATGGCGTGTACTCCTGGCCGCTGTTGTTTATGAAAATAGTGTAAGTCGATGCAACGAAGTTTGTGCAGTAAGTTCCGCCGCTAGAGTAAGTCGAGCAGCTCCTCTGTGTAGCGTTGTTAACGAACACCAAGAGAGTGTATTCACCTTCGCCATACTGCTGGACAAGGCTTCCGATGTTGAACGCGACGTCGAAGTTGTTGCCCTGTATCGTATATGTGCTCGCATTTATAGTCGTCAGGTTCGGGTAGTAGTACCTTTTCCCCCCGATGGTGTAGCCGACACCTGCTATCGTCTGCCCATATCCGTACGAGCTGTTGTACGGCGCACGCGCAAGCTGCGCTGAAGTCAGGCTCTGCAGAGGCGGGTCGTAGGTCACCTCTATGTCAGAGAGGGAATAGCCGCTCGGGACCGACCCCTTGAGCATCACATTATTGTTGCTGTCCTCCGGTGTGCCATAGAACCATGATATGTAATTGTTTATGAAGTCCTGCGCGAGGTAGATTGTTGTCCCGTTGTATGCAACCCCTATGCTGACCGTCGTGTGCGCAGGGTCTAGGATGTTGTACCTGTGCCCGTTGTTGCAGCACTGGAGGTCATTGTAGACAAGGTTGTGCTCCATCTGTGCAAGGGATGAAAGTACGCTTATGCCGTTGCTCCTGTAGATGTAGGCGATGTTCTCGCTTACCGCACCCCTTCCACCTAAGAGGGTGTACCGCATGTACGGCTTCATCCCGTATACGTCCCAGTGGCTGAAATATCCACTGAGCAGCATGCTGTCAGCGTGCTGCTGTCCCGATGTCTCGTTTGAGAGCGACACGTTCTTCAGTCCGAATGTGTTCCTATCTGTGTTTATCAGCGACAGGTCATATGCGATAGTCTGGTTCTGCGGAATGGTCGTCTGGCTAATCGTCGTCGTAGGGTAAGAGAGGTTTTCCGTAGTTGTGAATATTGTCGGCAGCGAGTTCGGAAGACCATTTATTATGAAATAGAATACGAATGCGATTACGATCGCCAATGCCACAAGGAAAGCCGTCGTGCCCGCGCCCATCCAATCACTTACTCTACTTTTTTACGCATAACTTATTAAATATCCTTATTTCATTCCTTTTGAGCTAATAATCTAACGTGATGTTTTGGTTTCCGTTTCAAAGAGATTGGACAAGGTATTTTCAGCTTCGAAGAAAGCAAGGGTGGCGCTTCTGATAAATACCGCGAACACGGACCCGAACTTCTCTTATCTTACTGGATTCACAGGCACCTTTGAGGGATCGCTGCTTATAGCGCTGCCAAAGAAGGAGATCCTTCTTGTAAGCCCGCTCGAGTATGGTGTTGCAAAGAAGATGAAGCCGAAGGAGATGCAGATAGTGCTCATGGAGAGCAGGAAGAAGATAGAAGCGACGCTCAAGAAATACCTTAAGGGAAAGACAGTGGGGATAAACGGCAGCTTCATGCCTTTCAGGCTGTACAAGAGGCTGAAGAAGCTCTCTGGAGCAAAGAGGCTTGTCGACATATCGGAGGCTTTCTACTCAGCGAGAAACATCAAGGACGAGAGCGAGATAGCGATGATAAGGGGGGCGAACAGCATAATAAAGAGGGCATTGCGCAAGATACCAAAGTATTTCAAGGATGGGGTGACAGAGCGTGAGATAGCGACAAAGCTCAACGAGCTCGCTATCGAATTCGGGGGCGATGGTCCATCATTCCCCACAATAGTGTGCTTCGGCGCCAATTCTGCGATACCGCACTATGTCCCCGCGGATGCAAGGTTGGAACCTAACAGCTTTGTCCTAATAGACTGCGGGACAAAGTACGGGAACTACTGCTCTGATGTGACAAGGACATTCATCTACAAGCCAAAGAAAAAATCGGAGAAGTACAGAAAGATGATGGACATGTACAAGACGGTGAAGGAGGCGCAGCTCCTTGCGCTAAAGAGCGTAAAGCCAGGCGTAAAGGGAAGCGTGCCGCACAACATCGCTGCTGAGCACATAGACAAGGCGTTCAATGGGCGGTACAAAGGGAAGTTCATCCACACCCTCGGACACGCGATAGGCATAGAGGTTCACGACCCAGGAACAGGATTCTTCCCTTCCGAGACCGACAAGCTAAGGGAAGGGATGGTGATAAGCGATGAGCCTGGCATCTACGTGAATGGCTTTGGTGGAGTCAGGATAGAGGATGACGTCCTTGTAACTAAGAAGGGCGCGAAGATACTTTGAATCCTCTTATTTTGAGAGCATGGCATTGAGTTCAGCTCCGTCCACATTGAGCCTGTACTTCGACATTATCACGTTCCTCAGCTCGTCCGCTGTCATCTTTTTTCCAGCTTCCCTTTGAGTATCAAGTATCAGCGCGGAAAGTCCGTCTCCGCTTATCCTTTTGAGGCGCTTGATTGCTATGAGATCCTCTACGCTCTCCTTCTTCAGCGACATCTCCTTCAGCAGTTCGTCAACAGCCTGCTTCGTTATAATACCATCGGCATACTCGGAAAAAAGGTCGGCGAGCCTTCTCTCCTCTATCGAGTCGACAGCGAACCCGCCCCTCCTGAGCTCTGTGAATTTTTGTATAAGCATGTTCGCAACGAAGTTCGGGTCCGCCTTTGTCGAGGCTGTTATCGCCTTGTATAGCGGCAGTTTCGGCGAAGTCAGGAGCTGTTCCGCAAGCCCCTTGTTCTGCAGCTTTGCAAGCAGCTTTTTCTTCTCATTCTCAACATCTAGAGCTGACGTGCCGGCCGCCTTGAGTTTTTCCTTTGTTATGAGGATGGGCCTTGCATCGGTCTCTGGGTACATCCTCGATCCCCCTGGAAGCGGCCTGAGGAACTTTGTGGTGCAGAGCTCGGTGTTCGCCGTTCCCCTTGTTTCAAGCGGAATCCCGACAAGCGCATACTTCGCCCTGTCGATCGCGAGCTTCACCGCGCTCTCTACATTGCTCTTCTGCCCCGCGATTATTATGAATGCATCCCCCTCCTCAAGTCCAAGCCTGCTGTTGAGTTCTTCCAGCTCCTTACCGCTGAATCCATAGGCGGCAAGATTCTCATCACTGTGTATTAGGCCGTTGACCTTTGCCATCTTCGCATAATCGCTGATCTCCGAGCCCAATCTCCTGTCGGGATTCACCTCCTTCCCCAGCAGGCCCTTGAATCCCTTCAATCTGAGCGCATGAGCCACTCCCTTCTTCTCAAGATGGTTTGCTATAATCCTTACGCTGCTGCCCCTGAACATGCCTGTGACATCAATCGCGTTGTCAACAGAGGCGTTCGACTTCTTCAGCAGCTCCTTAATCTCGAGCAGCCTCTGCTGCCTCAATACCTCATTTTCCACGAACCTGTCCAGCTTGTCCACTTCCTGAAGGCCTTTTATCTCTACTCTCGCACCTCCTTTTATCGAGACGTTGACGTCTTGCCTGATTGAACCTATCCCGCGCTGGACCTTTCCCGATACCCTAAGCAGCGTTCCAATGTAGAGCGCGATGGCCTTGGCAGCTTTAGGCGTCGGTATATACGGGTCCGTGTCTATTTCCACAAGCGGAATCCCCAACCTGTCGGGGTTGTAAGTTATCTCGTCCTCCTTTGACGATACGATGCCGGACGACTCTTCCTCAAGGAATATCGAAGGCATCTTTATCCTGTGACCCTCCACCTCTATCTCGCCGTCTACTGCGACTAGCACCGTCCTCTGGAAGGCGCTCGGGTCGCTGCCGTCGACAACTTCCTTCCTCATCGGCTGCAGCTCGTCTATAATGTGCATGTTCATTGAGCCGGCAAGCGCAAGCGCCACGTCCAGTGCCTCTTCGTTAAGCTTGTGCGGCGGCTCCTCATCCAACTCCACAAGGCAGGTGTTCCGCTCCGGCACCATATACACGAACTTCCTGCCGCGCAGCTCCTCGAACTCGGCCGACCTGTCTATGTTGCCGAGCTCCCCGGCTACAGCGCGCTGAAACCTGCTCACCGTTCCAAGCATCTCAGGATTTTCAGGTATCGCAGCGGGGCAGTCGCAGAACAGCTTCTTCGCGGTTGCTAGCCTCTGATGGATCTCGAGCCCGCACATGAAGCCCAGCTCCTTGTATCTGGTTTCATCGTCTACCCTGCCTTCTTTGGCCATAAACATCACAGCAAAAATTCATCGTACGTTATCCTGTCGTTTATCTCTCCGGCTATGTTCTTGTTTAGGAGCTCCTTTGCCCTCTCGTTGTCATAGTTTCCAAGCAGCCACCCGAGCTTCACATAAGCCGTTTCCGGGGTCATGTCCTCGCAGAACACTACGCCCGCGTTGTTGAGGACCCTGAGCGGAGCATATACGTTCGGATGCACCCTTCCATAGATGGTCTGGGACGTCATTCCGACCACTGCGCTCTCGCCTATCGCGCTCTTGATGTGCGGCAACCACGATCTTCCTTCGTGGGCAACGTCTATCGGGGTGTGGCCGAGCCCCGTGCCCTCTATTATGAATCCCCTGTAGCCCTTTTCAAGGTAATACTGCATAACCTCCGGGTCGGAATTCGGATGGGTCTTTAGCAGCGCGACAAGTGGCTCGAACTTGGTTTCTGCCCTTACTTTTGCGGATGACTTTCCTATCTTCCTATAGTCGCCTACATATGCTATCTTGCCGTCCAGCGTGACATATGCGATCGGCTTGTCGTTTATCGCCCTGAACGCATCCCTTCTCGAAGTATGCATCTTCCTCGCCTTTGTGCCCCTTATGAACGCCATCTTGTCATCAGAGCTTGATGCGTGCATGCAGATGCCTACCTCTGCGATGTCTGAGCCCGCTGCGATGCGGGTTGCGGCTATGAGGTTAAGGAATGCATCGCTCGATCCCCTGTCGCTGCTCCTCTGCGAGCCTGTCAGGACGACAGGCGCATTGAGGTTCTTTAGCATGAAGCTGAGCGCTGCAGCTGTATAGTGCATCGTGTCAGTGCCGTGGGTTATCACCACGCCGCGGGCTCCAGCGTTTATTTCCTTCGCAACGGCATCGGCAAGCTTCTGCCACTCCGTGTAAGTTAGGTCCTGGCTCCAGACAGAGAAGAGGTGGTTCATAGAGATGTTTGCTATCTCGGGAAGCTCAGGGACGTAATAGAAGAGCTCCTCTGGCTTGACGGTGCTCTCCACTCCACCTTCGCCATATGCCACCTTGCTCCCTATGGTGCCGCCGGTCCATATTATTACCACTTTCGGAAGCTTCGAGTCAGCCTTTGGCTTGGCGAACGGAAATTCGGATTTCGTTTTCCTGCCGCTCACTTTTTCCAATCTGACCTTGTCATCGAAGAGAATCCCTGCATTGTATCCGCTCTTCATCTTTACTATTATCGAGCTATCGCTTCCTGCCTCAGTATTGGGCATAAGTTCCCCTTCTATCGCAAAGTCTGCCTTCTCCACCCTTATCGTGTCACCGATGGCTACCCTCTTCTCCTTGAATAGGTTCGCCAGTTTTGAAGAGTACATAAGTTCAACCAATCGGCCTGCCGTACAGGACATTGCACGAGGCGCTCTCTATCCTTACTCTAATCTTGTTGCCTATAAAAACATTTTCGTTTGCGTCTCTTTCCCTTATTATGACCTTTTTGTACGAGTCAGTGCGGCAGTTCATCGACTTTTCTTCCCTTTCCGTTACAAGTACATCAAATTCTCTTCCTACGAACGCGTCATTCAGGTCTTTCTGGACCTTCCGTACGGCTCTCCCAAGTTCTGCGCTCCTCTCAGCGATCAGGTTTGCAGAGAGCTGCTCCATCTTGGATGCGCCTGCATGCGGTCTTGCCCAGAACCTGCACATGTTCACGACATTCGGCCTTGTCTTACTGACAAAGTCAAGCGTTTCCTGGAACTCCTCGTCTGTTTCCTTCGGGAATCCCACTATGATGTCTGTTTCGATCGTGATGTCAGGGATTTTTTGCCTGAGGGCATCTACATATGCATTGAACTGCTCTATCGTGTACATTCTTTTCATGCTTTTGAGCACGTTGTTGCTGCCTGATTGCACAGGAAGGTGCACAAACCTGTAGAATCTGTCGCTTTGCAGCGCGGAAAGGAACTCTTCAAGGTATTCCGGGAGGTGCTCCGGATTCAGCATCCCTACTCTTACCCTAAAGTCGCCTTCAAGAGCAGAAAGCCGCTTCATGAGCTTCGCTATGTTTGTCTTTTTGTCAAGTCCGTAAGCGCCGGTATCCTGTGAAGTGAGCTGCACCTCTCTTGCGCCTCTTCTTGCGCTCATCGCTATCGCATTAACGACCAGGTCCTCCGAAAAGCTGTTGAGCGGACCTCTTGCGAACTTTGTTTCGCAGAAACCGCAAGAGGACGTGCAGCCTTCGCTGATGGGGATTTTTGCGACTACAGATTCCTGCGGACTGAAAAGCGCGAGTTTGTCCTGCCTGTTGTAGCTGTTTATCACAACCCTGTTCCCGAGCGCGGCCTCCCGCACCGCCTCCGTTATGGAATCTATGTTGCTTGTTGTCACTATGCTCACTTTTGGCGCATATTTTTCAATGAGAACCTGGTTCGCGCTTGCCATGCAGCCGGTCACCACTATTTTCTTCCCTTTCTTATCTAATTCCCCTATCTTGTGGAGTATCTTCTGCTGTGTTGGGGTCTTTACGGTGCATGTGTTTACCACGACGACATCTGAGTCCTGCTCAGAGGAAACCCCGATGCCATCGTCGGAGAGCACTCCCTCCATCAATTCGCTATCGGCCTGGTTGAGGGTGCAGCCATAGGTTTTTATATGTACTTGCATAATATCTTCTCAGCGATTCCTGATACCCTTTATCAGGAAGACTATTTTAAGGTTTTTAGAATGACGAAGGTATGCGAGAGATGCAAGCGCGAGGTCTACAGGACAGAGACCTGCAACTACTGCTGGCGGAAGATAGGCACCGAGTGCGTCAAGGCATCCCAGAAGGCGAACAAGCTCACCAGGCTGGTCATCTGCAAGGACGACTGGAGCAAGCTCGCCGTAAGGACGATGTACAAGAACAAGCAGGCTCCTGCGCAGGCTGCTGCAAGGGCTAAGGCTTAATTAGTTTAGCTGCTTCTTTTTCTTGCTAATAGGCAGTGGTGTAATGGCAGTTGTGTCAGCCGATAGGATTTACTCTTTGGAAGAGCAGAAGGACATGCTCTACAATCTGGAGCATTACCATGAAATGCCGACAAAGTACATGTACTTTGGAATAGGCTCCAAGAGATGGATAAACATCACGAGGAGCAGGTTAGAAGCTAATGCTTCAAAGGACATACATATCCTGGAGAGAGTATTGCTAACGCAGAAAGTGAGCAGCATATTTGATTCGCTTTCTGCCTATGGATACAAGAACTACAACATCATCGATTTTGGCTGTGGCGACGGTTCCCCTACCTACCCTATATTCCAATACCTGAAAACTAACAGGCCAAATGCCAAATTAAGATACAATCCTATTGATATAAGCACTGACCTGTTGGCCGCCGCCTCAAAAAACATCAAGGAAGGTTTCGGCGTGTTCGGGGAAAGGAACAAATGGGACCTTGATATAGGTAACTTTGCGCATATCACAAAAAAGCTCAGCAAGCCAAAAATGGGTGACCTCTATCTCTTCCTTGGAGCAACGCTCTGCAACATGCCTGATATGCAGCAGGATCTCGTGCACTTTAGAGAATCAATGGAGCAGGATGACTACTTCCTTCTTGGGGCTGAGTTGCTGAAAGAAAGAGACGTTGCAACTATAATCAGTTCGTATTACAATGTCAGGGAGATATTTGATATTATGATGACTGCTTTTGAATATCTTGGCGCAAGGAGAAGCTATTTTGCATATAGGACAACATTCAACAAGGAAAAGGCGCAGATTGAAGGCTACATGATTCCGGACAAAGATATAAGGATAAAACTAGCTGGAAAGGACTATACGTTCGAGAAAGATGCCCCAGTAATGTGCTTTAGGAGCGTCAGGTTCACTACAGAGAGGCTTGCCGGCCTGTTCGAGAGGGCAGGCTTCAGGATAGAGATGTTCACTACTTCTAGGGAAAACAAGTACGCGCTCGTTCTTGCCCAGCCTGCGATTTGATTTTGGTCTTCTTTTCTTTCCTTTTTCATGCGTCAAAATAGGATATATTTATACTTATTCTTTTAAAAAGCGAAAGCTTTAAATATCAAGATAAGTGCGAAGACTAATGTAAACAAAAAGCGATGATATTATGTCGGGAACAATAACAATGTCAGGAAAAGTCGATAGCGCAGATAGGTCAACAAATCAATACGCTCCGTGTGTGGACAGCAGAAGCAATTATAAGCAAGCACCAGAACCGCTGGCAAGAAAAGACAGCGCTTGCGCAGAATTGAAAGAAGCGCGCGCTACAAGGTCGCACCGTCTCTCAAAGTCTGTTAGGGGCATAGCAGCTGTTGGATACGCAAAGATTGCAGCTGTTTTCAGTTTGATAAGTGCAGAAGCATATGGAGTATGGTCTAGTGGCTGGGGTCCTTTAGCTGTTCAGAAGTGGGGTCCTGCCACTGATTATACTATAAATCCTGGCCAAACAATTGCAGTCGATAATGGATCTTGTAACGTAGGTTACATCAATCAGTTTGGCTCCCAATTCAATTTTGATATTATAGGGGATAACGGCAACGGCTCCAGTACCTCTTTCTTCAATATAAGCCCCGGGCAGCATATAATTGAGTTTGGCCGTAGTAGCGGGCTATGCAATGATCCTATAAAAGTGACTTTGTTGAGCAAAGCTGCAAATGGTGCTGTAAATATCGCAGTACAAACATCTCAGAGTTGGGGTGTGCAGCAGATAGTAGCTTATACCACTCTATATGCACTTGCGTTTACTGCAGCCCTCGCTTCTTACAGTGTCTACAAGTACTTAAGGAGATGATAAACGGTGAATAAGGATGAGTCGTTCGATTGCTGCAACAAGAGCTATAACGAGGGACTTGACTCCAGCGCTCAAGGCGGATCCAGAGCAACGTGGGGACACAAGGGTCTGGAGATGGGCGGCCTCTAGAACATGGTATGAACATCCGGCTCAAACAGATGCATACAACAGCCTTCGCAATTATCCTCAATATAACGCAGGAATGTTCGATGCGGAGAAGCAGTGCTTTGAACTGAATAAGCAGCGCATAATAGAGCTTTTGCCAGCGGAATTCATAATTGTGGATCTCGGGTGCGGAGATGCGGGTAAGAGCATAAGACTGATGAAGGTTGCAGCAGCTAGCGACAAGAGATCAATGCTATGCCCCGTTGACATCAGCGATGTAATGCTCAAAGAAGCTATGCAGAACGCAAGAAGAGCCAGGGTAAGAGTCACAGGGCCGATAAAGGCCGATTTCGAAATAGAGCTTGACAAAATAGTAGCAGAGGTATCGGAAAAGATTCCAGCATTATATACAATATATGCAACTATTTGCAATTTTGATATAGATGCGCTACTTTCCAAATTCCAGCGTACTCTTAAGAAAAAAGATATGATTCTGTTCTCAACCCAACTCTATGGAGATGATGTTGCTTATATAGAAAGGCAGTACGAAGAGGAGCCAGTAAAGAGAATGGCAACTGAAGTCATGCGGTCATTAGGCTTTGAAAAAACAGATATAAACTTTGGGGTGCGGTTCAATTCAGCTAGGATGGAAATAGAAGTATATTTCATAGTAAATAGGGTTCCCGATGCAATAGCAAAGAAATATGGAGTCTGGTCTGGAGACGAGATTGTAGTGCTTTATTCATGCAAACCAAGGCTTTTAGAGCTCGAGGAAATAGCTGAGAGGCACCTTGAAGATGGAGAGATATTTACAAATAAGGCTGAAACATTCGCTACAATCATCGGAAAGCTAAGAAAATAAAATTAATATCCTAGAGAATTCCCCCGACCTCGTCGGGGGTTGAAACCCAAGAACTATCTCTTTTTATATCGAAGATTTTGTCAATGCGACCGTTAGGTCGCAAAGACGTGAGTCAATGATTAGTGTAAA
>JAJYDY010000018.1 GCA_021790455.1 Microcaldota archaeon
CGTATGTGATAAAATATTCTTGAAATGTAATGTGGGAGTGAAACGTCAGGAACTTAAAAAGGTGATTAGACGATGCCGATATAAAAGTCAACAGCCTATGCATCCGCATAACGCATATTATTAAAGGATATGCTGCTAATCCTAATTGTTTCTGCATCAATCGCAATAATCGCAGTATCTCGGTGCTAGCATGAAGATTCTCCAGTTGGATGTCAACAAAATAGAGTTCGAGCTGATAAAGCCTGAACTAGAGACGTACGAGCGTGACCAGCCGAAGAGGAGTGAGATAGATGAGGCTCTTGTGCTGTTCATAGCAGTGGAATCCGGGGACAATGAGGCATTTGGGAGCAAAGCTATTGCAGATGCGATTGACTTTGCAGGGAAGCTGAAGAGGCACAACCTTGTCCTATACCCATTCGCACACCTGAGCTCAAACCTTGAAGAGCCGCAGAGGGCGATGAACCTTTTCCATTACATGATAAAAGAGGCGGAGAAGTCGAAGATGAAGGTCTTCCACGCGCCATTCGGTTGGAACAAGTCACTGAAGGTGGATGTGAAGGGGCACCCTCTCGCAGAGATGTCGAGAAATTATGGAGAGGCGAGGGAAGCAAAGGTCGCAAAGAAAAAGGGCTACAATGTAGCGCTCGCAAAAAAGGCTGACTGGGCAGGACTTCCAGACTCTGACCATAGGACAATTGCAGAAAAGCAGGATTTATTCAGCTTCCAGGAAGTTACGCCGGGAATGGTATATTGGCATCCGAACGGCTATATCATCTACGACCAACTCATGAAATATATAAGGGACAAGCTTGAAGAATATGACTACCAGATGGTCGCGACTCCAATAATGGCGGATACCGCGCTGTGGCACATAAGCGGGCACATAGACCATTATAGAGAGAACATGTTCATCTTTGATGCCGGCGGGCACGAGCTTGGACTCAAGCCTATGAACTGCCCATTTGCAATGCTTATCTATAAAACAAAGAAGAGGAGCTATAGAGATTTGCCGTGGAGGATGGCAGACTTCGACAAGCTTTATAGGAATGAGATAAGCGGTGCGCTCAGCGGGCTTTTCAGGGTGCGAGAACTCACGCAGGACGACGCGCACATCTTCATGCGGGAGGACCAAGCTGAAGCGGAGTTGACCACAATGCTGAAATTGACCAGCGAACTCTATGGCATCTTCAAACTGGATTTTAAGGCAAAGCTCTCAACAATGCCGGATAGCCACCTCGGAGATGAGGCAACCTGGGAGAAGGCTACGAGCGCATTGAAGAAAGCACTCGAAAAAAACAGGATAAAATTCGAGTTAAAGGAAAAGGAGGGTGCATTTTACGGGCCGAAGATCGACGTAGACGTAAAGGATTCGATGGGAAGGGAATGGCAGTGCGCGACAATTCAGCTAGACTACCAACTTCCGCAAAGATTCGGTTTGGAATATACTGGAGAAGATGGAAAGCAGCATATGCCTATAGTCTTGCACAGAGTGCTGTACGGCTCCCTTGAAAGATTCATCGCAATACTTATAGAGCACCTGCAAGGGAAATTCCCAACTTGGATGTCACCGGTGCAGGTAAGAGTGCTCTCGATATCAGATAAAGCGCATAAGTATGCAGAAGAGGTCTTCAAGCAGCTCAAGGCACAGCACATCAGGGTGGAGCTCGACAACTCAGATAAGACCCTGCAGTACAAGATAAGGGACGGACAGCTGCAGCAGGTACCTTACATGATAATCCTCGGTGAGAAGGAGATGGACGCGAAAAACATTTCCGTCAGGAGCAGGTCAGGCAAGCAGAAGATGGGACTTTCTCTTGATTCTTTAGTCTCTGATCTGAAAAAGGAAATAGCAGAACGTAAGAGCGAACTCATGCTCTAGAATCCAAGCTGGCCCTTGAGCGGCACGAACTGGAATTCCGCTCCCTCTTTTTCCTCAATTTTCTTTTCAGAGATCTTGTCTACTACCTTCATCGTCTGCATGAACTGCGTGCCTACCGGCGCGATTATCCTTCCTCCCGCTTTCAGCTGCACAAGCATCTGCCTTGGAATGTCCGGAGTGGCTGCAGTGTAGGCTATCTTGTCGTACGGCGCCTTATCAGGATAGCCTATCGAGCCGTCTCCTACCACTTTTATTATGTTCTTGAATCCTGTCTTCGCTATGTTGTGCTTTCCGAACTCTGCCACGATAGGATCTATCTCTATTGTGACAACTAGGCCCTTTGACCCAATGCAGTAAGCGAGGAGGCTTGCTTCCCACCCGCTTCCCGTTCCTATCTCAAGGACGTTCTCTCCTTCTTTCGGCTGCAACAGCTCGAGCATGTATGCGACAGTGGAAGGCTGTGATATTGTTGATTCACCAACTGTCTGGAGCGCAATATCGTCGTAAGCATATTCCGCTTTGTCGACTGAAACAAAAAGATGTCTCGGTATGTTCTCGAACGCATTGATTATCTTCTCTGTCTTCAGCATTCCGGCTTCTTTCAGATAAGCGATCATCGCTTTGTTCCTCCGCTTCAAGGCTTCATCCATGGCAATCAGGTCGGCGCCTCGATGAGTTTCAGCTTTACATCGATCTGTTTCCCCGCCCTATATATTCTGACTGTTGTTTCCTTGTTTATCTGGAGGCGCGCCAGCGCAATGACTAGGTCCTTGCTTGACCTTACATCGTATGCACCTATCTTCTGTATCACGTCCATCTCTTTTAGTCCTGCCTTCTGTGCAGGGCTGTCTTTAGCTATGTTTGTCACAAGTGCGCCTTCCTTTACACCGAGGTTGAACCTCGCCGTTATCGGAGGGCTGATGCTCGTTATTAGGACACCAAGCACAGGCCGCACGACTCTTCCCTTTTCAAGCATCTGCTCTATCACCCATTTTATGTGGTTGATCGGTATTGCAAATCCGACGCCCTGCGCGAACTGGATAACCGCCGTATTCATTCCTATAACATTGCCGTCCAGGTCTGCAAGAGGACCGCCGCTGTTTCCAGGGTTGATGGCCGCGTCAGTTTGTATCAACCCCTCAAAAATCAGGTCTGCGCCAGGAAGCGGCCTTCCGTATGCGCTCACCACCCCGGTCGATACTGTTGGCGCGCCTTCCATTCCAAGAGCATTACCGACTGCGAGCGCGAATTGCCCAACCTTCAGCTTTTCCGAATCGCCCAGCTTTGCAACCGGAAGATTTGTGCCGTCTATCTTTATCAGTGCGACGTCTGTTGCCTTGTCACCGCCAACCACCTTTCCTGAAAAAGTCCTCCCATCGCTGAGCACGACATCAACATTTTCTGCACCCATGATTACATGGTAATTCGTGACTATGTTACCTATCGAGTCAAGAATGAATCCTGATCCTTCTCCGCGCTGCGGTGCGATTCCTCCAAAAGGAAGCCTCATTGGCGGCTTGTTCACTCTGACTATCACTACGCTTTTGCTCAGGTCTTCTACACTTTTTGTTATCTTTTTCTCTATTTCAGTCAACATTGTATCCCTTGATATGTCAATTTAATTTCGATATATCAACAATATATGATTAGAAAGGTATTTATATTTATCTATTCATAATATACGCATGGCAAAGATAGTCATAAGGACGACGGCAAGGCCAATAACCAACAACCCGGAAGACATAATCAGATGGGTGTGTGTTGAGTTTGGATTCTCAAGCGGGCTAGAAGAGGACAAAACAGTAGAGAAGATGCTTGAGGAGCTTGCAGAAGCAGCCAGAGACAGCAAAGGGCTCACAAGCTCAGAGCTTCAGAAAGACAAAGAGCTTGCAAGAAGCACTATCATTTACCATCTAAACAGGTTCATGGACAGCGGCATTGTCGTAAAGCAGGGACGCCACTATTACCTTAGGGCGATGGAGCTGTCCAAGGCTATCGAAGAGATAGAATATGATATGCAGAAGGAGATGCAGAAGATGATCGATACTGCGAAAGAGTTCGACAAAGAGATGTCGACAAGACTGAAACCAAAGAGGTGATTTTCTGGCAAACGGAAATGGAAAAGACAGGCAAAACGGAGAAAAGAAAGAAGAAAAAAGACAGGAAGAGGTTGGAAAGCCGGAGGAAGCAGTCGATTACAAAGACAGGCTCATGAGGCTCGCAGCAGAGTTTGACAATTACAAGAAGAAGGTCAGGTCAGAAGCGGAGACTGCGAAGATCCTTGGAAAAGCGGAATTCATCAGAGACCTGCTGCCGGTCCTCGACGAATTCGAGCTCGCGCTCATATCTATAAAGAAGGATGGAAGCGACGGGCTCGCGAAGGGAGTGGAGCTCCTCTACTCTAACTTCCTTAGCACGCTGAAGAAGGTGGGGCTTACCGAGATAAAGGCAGAAGGAAAGTACGACCCTTATAAGCATGAGATAATGATGGCGGAGGATGCTTCCGGGAAAAAGCCTGGAACGATACTTGCAGTTACAAAGAAAGGTTATATGCTGGGAGAACTCCTCCTCAGACCAGCATCTGTCATAGTTGCAAAAGAAGAGGAGGAAGAAGATGACGCTAAAAACGAAAATAATCAGTGATATATATGCCAAAAATAATTGGAATTGATCTCGGAACCAGCAACAGTGCCGCAGGTGTACTTGAAGGTGGAAGGCCAACGATAGTGCCGAGTGCAGAAGGAGTAACGCTCTATGGAAAGGCATTCCCAAGCTACGTCGCTTTTACAAAGGACGACCAACGTCTTGTGGGAGAGCCTGCGAGAAGGCAGGCGGTAGCAAACCCGCAAGGGACGGTCACCGCATTCAAGAGGAAGATGGGGACAGACTACAAGTACAGGATACACGGCAACGAATACACGCCTCAGGAACTTTCCGCCATCCTCTTGCAGAAGATAAAGAAGGATGCAGAGGCTTTCCTGGGCGAGGAAGTGAAGGAGGCGGTGATAACGGTACCTGCTTACTTCAACGACAACCAGAGGCAGGCTACGAAGGACGCAGCTGCAATCGCAGGATTCAAGGTAGCAAGGCTTGTGAACGAACCAACCGCAGCGGCACTCGCATACGGCCTTGATAAAGGCGATAAGGAGCAGAAGATAATCGTCTACGACTTCGGCGGAGGGACGCTCGACGTCACAATAATGGAGTTCGGCAACGGTGTATTCGAAGTAAAGTCTACAAGCGGGGACACGCAGCTAGGAGGAACGGACATGGACAACACGATAGTGGACTTCTTAGTAAAGGAGATAAAGAACAAGTATGATGTGGATGTGACAAGGGACCCGCAGGCGCTCCAGAGAGTGAGGGAGGCAGGGGAAAAGGCGAAGATAGAACTCTCGACAGTTGTAAATACTGAGATAAACCTTCCGTTCCTCACAAAGGACAAAAAGGGAGAGCCGGTCAACTTCACATACACGTTCACGAGGGCGAAGCTCGAAAGCCTTGTGCTTCCGATAGTGGAGAGGTCAGCGAAGTCTGTGTCACAGGCACTCAAGGACGCGAAGATGGAGCCGGGAAACTTGCACAGGGTGATATTGATAGGAGGCCCGACAAGGATGCCGATAGTGCAGAGGTATGTCGAGCAGCTTCTCGGAAAGAAGATAGAGCGCGGAGTAGACCCTATGGAAGCGGTGGCTCTTGGCGCTGCAATCCAGGCCGGAGTCCTAGGAGGAGAGGTAAAGGATATAGTCCTTCTAGACGTTACCCCATTGTCTCTGAGCATAGAAACTCTCGGTGGTGTCGCAACAAGGCTGATAGATAGGAATACGACAATACCTATCAAGAAGACGCAGGTGTTCAGCACTGCAGATGACTTCCAGACAACGGTGGACATCCACGTAGTCCAGGGGGAGCGTGCCCTCGCAAAGGACAACGTCGATCTAGGGAAATTCACGCTCACCGGAATCCCGCCGGCAAGGCGTGGAGTGCCACAGATAGAAGTAACGTTCGATATAGACTCTAACGGAATACTGCACGTCAACGCAAAGGACAAAGCCACAGGCAAGAGCCAGGGAATGGACATAGTTGCCCCGAACAAGATGGCTAAGGGCGACATCGATAAGAAGATGGAGGAAGCAAAGCAGTACGAGGAGCAGGACACGAAGATAAGGGACCAGGTCGAGCTCAAGAACACAGCGGAGTCGCTTGTGTACACAACGGAAAGGTCGCTCGAGGAGTACAAGGGCAAGGTGCCAAAGGAAGTCGTCGACAAGATTAACACAGCAAAGGCCGACTTGCAGGAAGCTCTCAAGAAGGAGGACTACGATGATATAAAGGCGAAGATGGAAGAGCTTAAGAAGACTCTCGAAGAAATAGGAGCCAGCATGTACAAGGGCGGCAGCGCTGCGGGCGACAGCGGCGCGGAGGAAGGCCCGCAGCCTGGGCCAGAAGGCAGCCAGGGAGGCGGGGACGAAAGCGCGACAGATGCTGAATTCAAGGTAAAGAAGTAGAAGTGAGGAGCGAATGGGGAAGGACTACTACGATGTTCTCGGCGTCAAGAAGAATGCGAGCCAAGATGATATAAAGAAGGCTTATAGAGAGCTTGCCATGCGCTACCATCCTGACAGGAACATGGACAAGGGCGCAGAGGAAAAGGCAAAGGTGGAAGAGAGATTCAAGGAGGTAAACGAGGCATACGCCGTCCTAAGCGATCCAGGGAAGAGGCAGTCGTACGACGCTTATGGCTCTGAGGGCTTCCACCAGCGCTACAGCGAGGAGGACATATTCAGGGGCTTCAACATCGACGAGGTGCTTCGCCAGATGGGCTTCGACTTCAACTTCGGAGGCGACATGTTCAGCAGCATGTTCGGCTTCGGCCAGGGGACAAGGAATGTTGACATGGGAAGCGACCTCCTAACAAGGGTCAACGTCACGTTGGAAGAGGCTGCGCACGGCGCCGAGAAAACAGTGCTGGTGCACCACATCAAAATTTGCGAGAGATGCAGCGGAAGCGGCGCAGAGAAGGGCAGCAAGGTAGTCAAGTGCGAGAAATGCGCAGGCGCAGGCCAGGTGCGGATAACGAGGAGGACACCTTTCGGAATAGTCCAGACGATCTCAACATGCCCATCGTGCAGTGGTGAAGGGAAAATCGCAGAGAAGGTCTGCAACAAGTGCCACGGGCGCGGAAAGGTGGAGGGGCAGGACAAGATAGAGGTAAAGATACCAAAAGGCGTCGATAGCGGCACCCGTCTTAGGGTTAGGGGCCTGGGAGACTTCGGGGCTGGAAGAGCAGGCGACCTCTATGTCGACGTTTTGGTCTCAGAGCACAGGCTGTTTAAGAGGAGGGGCGACGACCTTTACATAGACTTGCACGTGCCATTTTATACAGCAGCCCTCGGAGGCAGCATGAGCGTGAAGGCCCTCGACGGAGAGGATAGGGTAAGGATAGAGTCCGGCGCCCAGACTGGAGACACGATCGTGATCAGAGGGAAGGGAATGCCGCGCATGGGAACGAACAGCATAGGGAATGAAATAGTCAGGATTGTCGTGGATACGCCGAAGAAGCTAACGAGCGAGCAGAAGTCGCTCATCGAAAAGTTCAAGGAGACGGAAAGTGGAGATGGGGAGAAGAAGAAAAGGTTCTTCGCATTCATGTAAAACAGCACCTGGTTTCTTGCTTATAATTCACTTTTGTGCTGCTCATAATAAATCGAGGGAATGAATGAGGGCAGGCTGCCGATTAGAAGC
Organism: Microcaldota archaeon; assembly: GCA_021790455.1. GTDB lineage: Archaea > Micrarchaeota > Micrarchaeia > Micrarchaeales > Micrarchaeaceae > JAJZYD01. The sequence continues at coordinate 7,625 of JAJYDY010000018.1, forward strand.
GTCGATGTAAAAAAAGATTATGTTAGCCTTCTCCAGCAAAGGATGGAAAGATGATTAGAGTGCAAGAGTGTACTCTACTTCAGCCTTATGGAATCCAGATTCATCGGTGCCCTCGATTCCGCATGCAGTATCTTGCCAAGCACTCTTGCGAGGTCCTCGCACTTCTGCTCCTCGCCGTGCATGGTGAAGACAGACCTTGGCTTCGGCCTGAGGTTGTCGACGAAGTTTAGGAGCTGCCTCCTATCGCTGTGACCTGAGAATCCCTCAACTGTCTTCACGTTCATCTTCACTTTTATAGGGGCGAGATGGCCGTTCTCATCGGGGAGCGCGACCTCGCTGAGGCCGTTCTGCAGCCTCCTTCCAAGGGAGTTTGAGCTGTTGTATCCAACGAACACCAGGGAGTTCTTCTCGTTGTCTGCGAGGCGCCTGAAATATTCTACGCTCGCTCCCCCGTTCATCATTCCGCCGCTTGCAAGTATGACTCCGGGTCCCTTCTCAAAAACCTGTTCCCTTTCTCCCTTGACTACCTCGAATATCTCGCTCTCGAACGGTGACCTGTTGTTTAGTATCCTGTTCCTCACGCCCTCCTTCAGGTATTCGGGATAGGCTGTGTGTATCGCGCTGGCCTCCACTATCATTCCATCCATCCAGACAGGGATTGCCTCCTTGCTCTCGCCGAACATGCTCTCCAGCACAAGCATTATCTCCTGGCTCCTTCCGACCGCGAAGAGCGGAATCAGGACCTTCCCTCCGTTCTGCACAGTCCTCCTTATCGTTTCTACAAGCTCTAGCTCCGAGTCCCTCCTGTTTGGGGTGATGTCGTTCGGCCCTCCGTATGTGCTTTCCGTGAAAATCGCATCTATCCTCGGGTACTTCACGGTCGCCGAATCGAAAAGCCTTGTGAATCCGTACTTCATGTCCCCTGTATGAACTATGTTGTACATTCCCTCCCCAACGTGCAGGTGCACGGTCGCGCTCCCCAGTATGTGGCCTGCGTTGTGGTACGTGAGCTTCAGCTCATCGGTAATATTCGTGACCTCGTTGTACTCTCTTGGTATCATGTGGAGGAGCATTTTCCTCACATCCTTCTCATCATAAAGGGGTGTGCCTCCGCTCCTCTGGACCAGCTTTATGTAGTCGTTGAGCAGCAATGCCGCGAGATCCCTAGTCGGCGGAGTGCAGTAGACCGGGCCGTTGTAGCCGAACTTGAACAGGTATGGTATGAATCCAATGTGGTCCATGTGCGCGTGAGTTATTACGATTGCGTCGAGCTCGTTTATTGAGAGGTTTGCGCTGTCAAGGTATGGGAACGCCTCATTCTCGCCATTCTGGTTCGCGCCGACTCCCTTTACGGACGGCTCTGGGCTGAGCCCGCAGTCTATTATCACCTTGGAGTGCGGAGTCTCCAGCAGAAGGCTGCTCCTTCCGACTTCCCTGAATCCTCCAAGCGCCGTCGCCTTCAGCCACTCGCTCTTCATTATCGGCTTGTTTATGCTCTTCCCGACTCCAGTGAGGAATTTCTTCCTGAATTCGCTTTCGTTGAATATGAGCTGCCTTATCCTGGTTATTGTGTCGCTCTGCATTGTAGGGGTTCTTAGCGCCTTCGGCGTCCAGTTGGTCTGCGAAGCTATCGCCTTGAGCGTAGAGCCGCCCTTTCCGATGACCAGGCCAGGCTTCAGCGCGTCTATGTAGACTTCGCAGAACTCTGGCACGAACTTGATGTTGCTTATTACCGCCTCTGCAGGGATGAGCTGCTTTATTATCTCAAGCGCCTTCTCCGGCGCCATCAGGCTGGCGCTATCGCTCCTAACTATCAGCTTCTTCTTTATCGAAGCTGCTATGTTCCTTATCACGAAGTCGTCTTCGTAAACCTTTCGCGGGTTCTTCACGTAGACGACTATGTCTGGGCCTTCGAACTCCGCTTTTACGAATCCGACGTCGTTGGGCAGCATGCCCTCTATCTTCTTGAAGAGTTCTTCAGAATGCTGCTTTGCGCTTCCGTTTCCGTTGCCGTTCATCCCTGGTTTTTTTTCTTCCAATGAATCACTGGTTCCTCAAAATACCAATATCTCCCATTGTGGTGTATCTGCGCAGCGAGGAGCAAGCTCCACCTGCTAGAAAAAATGTCACCCGCTTAGAAAAACATAATAACAATGGTCGGTATGTTGTTTGTTTTGATTGTGCGTTCTTTATCCTTCCTGTTTATTACTTCGTGGTGCTTGATGGTACCAACTTCTCTATTTCCTTGCCCGAGTATTCTGTGAAGCCTGACGTAGTTATCACAGCTATGTTCCTGCTGTCGCCGGTTGCAGAATCCCTCCTCATCGCGATCTCGAGCGCCTTTGCAACCATCTTAACGGCATCCTTGGTCGATATGCCCTTCCTGTAAGTCTCCTCTATGTATCCCAGAGCCGTGAGCGAGCCGCTGCCAGTGGAGGTGAACTTGCTCTCCGATGTGTAGCCGCCCACAGGGTCCATGGAGAACAGCTGCGGTTCGTCGCCGTCCATGCCACCGATGATGAGCTCCACATAGTATGGTAGCATCTTGTTTGATTGGAGAACTATTGAGAGGAGCGAGGTCGCGGACTTCGGCGATAGAGGCCTGCCCTCGTCCATCTTGTAGATCTCGTTCTGTATCTTAAGTATCCTTATGAGCTCCTGGGCATCTCCGACCCCGCCAGCTATGGTCATGCCAAGGTTGCTGTCTATCTTAGCTACCTTCTTCGCCTCTCCGCTGGCTATGAACGTGCCTGCCGTGGCCCTTGTATCGGCGCCTATCACTATCCCATCGCTGCATACAATGCCTATCGTGGTTGTGCCCTTGAAGTATTTCTTGTAATCTTTCATGTTTATTTGCTCATAGTCCATTTTTCCACCAAATAAAGCAATAACATATACCTATACTCACATAGAAAAACAAATCCCAAAAACCAGGAATAAAAATTAAAAGGTCGCTTTAAACGATTATAGATTGATAGACATAGCTATATAAGGCTTTCTTTTCCGCGTGGATCAATCATGCAAAATCGATCACACTTCCGCTGCCTATGAACTTGCGTGCACCACCGACCGGCTCTGCATATGCAAAGGTCCTATAAACTTTCGTAACCTTGATTCTATATACATTGCCTATCCTAGTCTTCGCGTTCTTGATGAAGATTACGAATTCGCCAACCTTTCCTATTCCTTCATCCCTTGCTCCTTTTGCATCGACCCGTATTTCGTGTACGGATCCCAGCTCTACTAGTTCGTTTTCATTTGACATTTTATCCACCCCTGGACGATGTTAAATTATCATGCAAGGTATATAAAGGTGCTATGCAGTTACGTGCTTATTTGACAATTGTCTAACAAAAAAATAGAAGCTCTACTCGATTTATTGAGGACGCTGCTTTTTCCTTGCGGGACTCTTCTTCATCGGTCTTGCAACGACAAAGAGCGCAGCGGCAGCTGCTATTGTAAGGATTCCGGCAACTGCAAAAGCAGCAGTTCTGTTTTCATTGAGGTAAATCTCCTGCTGCGACGCGCTTGCCTGCGCCTCTGAAAGCAGCATCTGCGCTTTCGCAGCGTTCCCGGATGAGACATTTATCGCCTCGCCGAGATATGCGTCCGCCTTGCGGAGGTCAGGATAGAATATAAGATACGATTCGTTCTGCACCTTGTCTATGTAAGCGATCGTATTGTTGATCGACTCGTTTATCGTGAACGATATCTGCCCGCCCGGATTCACGGCGCTGCCGCCTGCTGCCGAAGTATAAGAGACAAAGTAAAATAGTAGCAGGGCAATCGCTCCTGCCACTATATAAACTAGCCGCATTACAGGTTCACGTCTATGTTGAGCTGCTCCTTTAGCTCTCTGTACCTGTTCCTGATTGTTACTTCTGTCACTCCCGCGACATCGGCCACTTCCTTCTGCGTCCTCCTCTCTCCTGCAAGCGCGCCAGCTATGTAGACGGCTGCTGCGCTGACCCCCGTCGGGCTTCTTCCAGATACGAGACCCTTCTTCATAGCGTCCTTGAGAAGCTCGATGGACTTTTCCTGGGCCTCTCCAGAAAGCTTGAGAGCGTTTATGTACCTTGGCACATAGCTGATTGGATCTGTGAGCGGTATCTTCAGGCCGAGCTCGTGCGATATGACACGATAAGCTCTCCCTATCTCCTTCTTCGGAAGACCGGATATGCTAGATATCTCATCAAGTGTCCTCGGCATTCCAGCCTCTCTGCATGAGGCATAGATGACAGCCTGCACTACAGTCTCTATCGGCCTTCCCCTTATGAGATTGTTCTGCACACACTTCCTGTAAAGAAGGGCTGCCGACTCCCTTATGTTGTCCGGGAGACCGAGATAGCTCGCCACCCTGTTGAGCTCCGGGAGAGCAATCAGGTAGTTCCTCTCGCTTGAGCTGGCTATGCTTGCCCTCTTATGCCACTTCCTCATCCTGTAGAGCTGCGCCTGCCTCTTTGAAGGTATTCGCACTCCTCTTATATCCTTGTTATAAAGGTCAATCTCAGTTACAAGACCACGGTTTGGCTTGGTGTATTTGATCGGCGCGCCCGTCCTTGCCCTGCTGTTCCTCTGGTCTGCGTCGAACGCCCTCCATTCAGGGCCTGTGTCTGTTACGTTCTCTTCGATTACGAGCCCGCATGAGTTGCAGACTAGCTCTCCCCTTTCGTTGTCGAATATTAAGTCCGTAGAGCTGCAGCTCGGGCACTTGCTGACCCTCTCTACAGTCTTCGTAGCGATAGGATGCTGTTCCTCAGCTGATCCTGCTGTGAGCTGGAGAGATGGATGCTGCATCTGCGCAGGTCCTCCTGCGCCAGCTATGAGGCTCCTCGGCCTTCCCCTGTTCCTTTTTGCAGTGCTCTCTATGCTCAGCTTTGAGCCGCTAACCACAATCTTCCTCTCCTGAGGAGCGCCGACGCTTTTTCTCGCTGTCTGCGCTTTCGCCGTCTTTGGCTTGCTTTTCCTAGTAATTTTAGACTTTGCCATCTATTTCACCAGTTTTGAATATTAGTTTCAGTTCCAAGATTATTCCTCGAACACTCGTGGTAACCTTTTTAAAGTTTTCCTAAAATTAGCACTAATATAGTGAACAATTAGATATTTAAACATTTCGGTCACTCCCCTCGGAGTAAAAGGGAATGTTTATATTAGGATTAGTACTGGATTCGGAGATGTGCTTCCTGTGCATCTCATCGCCTTGGATTTCCCTTCGAGGAAACGCATTCCAAAAACATAACAATCAATGAAAAAAATTTCCACTTTGGACTGGGTTTTTAAATGCAGGAAAACAATGGTGAGTGATGAGAATCAAGATATATGGATACATCATGCTGATTTCGGCAGTGCTGATCATATCTGCAGTGCCGGTGCTTTTCAGGCTGGCAAACAACATGAACCCGCTTATGCTGGTTCTCCTGGTATCCTTGATAGGGGCAGTCTTCGGATCCGCTCTGGTGCTCGTCAAGGGGAAACAGGAGGATATGCGGCTCCTGCTTAAGAAGAAGTCGCTTCTTTACCCGACACTCGCTGTCGGATTTCTCGTGTTCACGGTAATCACCATAGCGTTCGGCATAGCGACGCACTACATAAGCGCAGCTCTGACCGCTGTAGTGTACAGGACATGGCCGCTCATGATGGTGGCGATAGCGCCGTTCCTCCTGAGGGAGAAGATAACCAAGTGGGACGGGGCTGCGCTGCTGATAGGATTCTCCGGTCTTGCATTCATACTTATAGGCGACAGCTCGCTCAGCCTGCCGCTCGCGGCGCTGCCGTTCGTTGGGATTGTGCTGATTGCAGCACTTGCAGATGCTGTAGGCTCCTCGCTGCAGAAGAGGTACACAGTTGAGATATACAGCTCGATCGTCATGTACAACCTTGTCGCACTCTCTCTTTTCACGCTAATGGCCGTCTCTACAAACCAGTTCTCGCTAAGCGGAATAAGCGCGACCGACTGGGTCGGGATTCTGCTGCTTGGCATATTCCAGAACGTGCTGCTGGCGTTCTTCTTCGTCAACTCGATGAGGATCCTTAACACCGCTTTCGCTGTCAATGTCTACCTGATATGCCCGTTCATGACTATGGTGCTCGGCTACATATTCCTTGGCGAACCTATACTTCCGGCTTACCTAGTCGTAGCAGCTACCGTCTTCATAGGAATACTTGTGCAGAAGTTTGCTCCGAGGAGAAGCAACTACATAAGCAAGTCCAGGAACAGGACATTTGCACCAGTGCCTGCACTCTACGATATAACCAGCGCGTTCGTGAATACGAGAAACAAGAAGCTCTACAACGTCCTGAAGGGAAGCGGCAGGGTTCTCGCATTCAACAAGGGACCTGTCGATCCGGAGACATACAGAGAGCTTATGGATAGCGAAAACGAGAGGGAAGACGGCTGCATGCTGCTGTCGAACAAAACCCACAGCAAGGAGTTCTCAAGCGAAGAGCTCGAGTATATAAAGGAGCTGATGAACCACGAAGATAGCGACATGATATTCGTAGGTGCAGGACATCCGAACATTGTTGAGAAAAAGCTGTTCGCGCTCCACGACAGCTTCGAAGCGAACGAAGAGAACGCCTAATCAGATAAGCTCGCCGCCGGTCCAGTCCACCACCCCATAAATCTCCTTCTGGTCTATGTTCCTTATGGGCGGATATCCCTTTATCACTTTTTCAACAGTGGCGAGCGCCATCTTCGGCTCATCCTCCCTGTAGGCCGCGACGTGCGCGTCTACGCTCTGCTTCTTACCCTCATCGTAGTCATTGTAGTTGGCCCATGTGAAGAACCTGTCGCCGCCGCTCGCGCTGAGGGAAATTGGGTACTCGCTGACTACCGGGAACTCCGGAAGCTGCTTCCAGTACATCGTCCTCCTTTCCCGCTCTACCCTTCTCTGTATGCCTGGCTTGACTATATAATTGTTCCCGAAATAGACGATGTTTACCTTCATCGGCGACTTTGTCACCAATGTGGTGTACCTCTTTATCAGCTTCGACTTGTCAAGCTCCCTGAAATAGTACCTTGTCAGCGCCTCGCTCACTCCCATCTCCTTGCTTAGGTCCCTTATCGATATCCTTGAATCGCTGTTTATTATGCTGAGCATCCTCTTGTATATTGGCTCAAGGTTCGAAGCCTCTATCGCAATGTTGTCCAGCGGAATGAACCCGAGATGGAAAATGTTCGTCTCAGACTGGATGATTTCCGCGCCGTATCTCGACAGCACGCCGTATAGAGCAGTCTCCCACTGCGAATATTCCATAGGCGACTTTGCAACAGCGAATATCACGCCGTCGAAGTCCCCTTTTGTAGTGAACACAAGCTGCGCAACCCTGCTTTTCGCGAATATCGAAGAAAGGCTGTCTGGCTGCGCCTTCTTCTTGAATTTCATGCGCAGGATGTGCAGCTCGGTGAACCCCAGCGCCGCGTAGTTCGGCTCGATTGTGTAGCGAAGTCCGAATTCGCGCTCCAGCGCTTCTACCCTCTCCTTAACAACGTGCCTCGACACCGTGTACTTCTGCGCCAGCTCGGTTATCGTGACCCTTGAATCCATGCAAAGGTCCCGCAGGATGTGGCGCGAAAGCAGGCTGACCTCAACCATGTTATCGCTTTCTAATAAAAAGTTCATTCTTAAATAATTATCTGTGCAGGTGTAATCGGCCTCGACGGAGGCTTGTCAAAAGCGTAAGATTTTCATCGAATTTTTGCTAATTTGGTAGCATTTAAATATGGGAGAAATGTCAATTGAAATCAGATGTGGTTCTGGTTTTAACACCCTAAACCCACCCAAAGGCGCATGGTTCTTGCCATGCCCGCCACATCTTTTTTTGATTAAAACATGAATCACTTACAAAAGCGTTTCAAAGACTATAAATAATACGGAAGTTTTATATATGTGTGAGGGCTTAATGTCCTAGCCGCATCCTGAAAAAGTTCATTTTTCGGCGCGTGATACATTCGGTGGAAAAGTGGAGAAAGATACGTTCATGGCACTTGGCTTGCTGCCCGGCGAGAGGGTAGTGTGCAAGATGCAGATCGGGACGCTTTCGAGGATTGGAATCCTCCCTAAGGCTTATTCTGTAATAACTACGAAGAGGTTCTTTGTCATAAGGCCGTTTTCCGGAAAGAGGTCAATATTGTATGAAAAGGTGGTATCAATAGACCTGAAGAAGAGCATAGTTTCGTCCAAATTGATAATCAATATGTCAAAGGAGAATGGCGCTGGCGCGGCTTCAAGCGCGGTAGTCGCCTTTGCAAATGCCCAAAGCGCGATCACAGCATTCGGGATAATTAACAACCAGATAGTCGCAAGCAGGGACAAGAACTACAGGGCAATGGAATCCCACAGAAAAACGCTTGAAGGAAGTAAGGGCAATGCAAGGAAGGCAATGACGCCGCTGGCGCAGCCTCAGGCCGTAATCTCAGCTCCATCAACAGGGAGGGAGATAGATATGGTGGAGATTGGCAAGGCTGCCGCCGTGTCCGCAATCGAAACAGCAGCAACGCTGACCAGGCTAGGAGTGAAGTACGGCTGGCGGGG
>JAJYDY010000019.1 GCA_021790455.1 Microcaldota archaeon
TAAGCGCAAGGACGACGGTCCTCTTCTCAGACAAGATAAAGAAAGATACTTTTTACCTCAACGGGCAGCTCCAGGACCTTTCTGACAAGGAGGTCGGGGAGAAATTCGAGATAGTAAATAGGATAAGAGGCATTGCCGGCGTAAAAGAAAAGGTGTTGGTGGTGTCAAAGAACAATTTCCCAACCGCCACGGGCCTCGCATCGAGCGCAGCGGGAATGGCCACCCTCGTCTTTGCAGCATCGAAGGCGCTCGGGGTAAAGCTCTCAGTAAAGGAACTGTCAATAATAGTGAGGCTTGGAAGCGGCAGTGCCTGCAGGAGCGTAGCTGGCGGATTCGTGCGCTGGAACAAGGGCACTAGAATCGATGGTGAGGACTCGTACGCAGAGCAGATAGCCGATGAAAACTACTGGGGCGAAATAACCAATATAATTACCGTAATCTCTGAGAAGAAGAAAAGGGTGTCGTCCCGATCGGGGATGAAGCAGACAATGCTGACGAGCCATCTATACAAGGAAAGGCCACAATTTGCCGAGGGGCTTGCGGTGCGGCTTGCCGGTGCTATAAAAGATAGAGATTTTGAAACACTGGCAGAAATAACGATGAAGGAAAGCAACAATCTCCATGCAACAATGCTCGATACCTATCCGCCCATAATGTACCTGAGCGACGTGTCAAAAGAGGTGATGTACGCCGTACACGATTTAAACGAATCGGAGGGCAAATTGGTGGCCGGATACACCTTCGATGCCGGCCCGAATGCCCACGTGATAACACTTGACAAATACAGGAACAAGGTAAGGAAAAGGCTCGAGGAGATCGATGGAATAAATAGGTTCATAGAATCGAAGGCGGGGAGCGGGCCGAGATTACTTAAGCAAGAAGATTCGCTGATCGATGGAAACATGGCACCGATCAAGGAGTAAGGAATATGGAATAGGCAATTGAATGAACAAAAACGCATATGCCAGGGCCCCAGGAAAGGTTCTGTGGCTTGGGAGCTATTCGCTGCTTGAAAGACCAAACACCGGTTTCATAACAACGGTAGATTCTTACGTGCACGCAAAAGTGGCGGCGACGGAAACAAATGAGGTTAGGATAGAGGTCCCGCAGTTTCCGATAACGAGCGTTGGAACAATCGATAGAGCAACCGGAGCAATCTTGATGGAGGTGCCAGTCGAGATCAGGCTCCTGCATACCGCAATGGAAGTGGGCACGAGATATTTCTCCGCGTTGGGGCTAAAGCTCACCGGTTTTACGGTAACGACAGAAAATGATCCGGCGATGCTGTATAAGATAGGCGGAAAAGAAGGCAGGGAGGTATCAAAAAGCGGCCTGGGAAGCAGCGCCGCGGTTACCGTGGCCGCAATGGCAGCGCTGTTCAAGTTATTTGAAGTTGACCCGCACAAGGACGATGCACTGCACAAGCTATCGCAATTATCGCACAGTTTGGCCACCGGAAAAACGGGCAGCGGGTTCGACGTTGCGGCCGCCGTGCACGGCTCGATAGTTTACATCAGGTACAGCCCGGAGATAACCTCCGGGTTTCCAAAAGCGTATACGGGACGGGATCTAATTGACTTGGTTGCCAGGAAATGGGATTACTCAATAACCAGAATGCCCCTTCCGCTGATGTTTACATCGCTGTTTGCGAGTTTTGCCGGAGAAGCCGCAATAACCACATCCTACATCGAAAAGATCAGGGCATTCAAGGCGTGTGATCCAAACGAGTACGCGCGCGTGATCACCGATATAAATGAATCAACGCAAGCCGCAATAGCAGCACTCAGAAAAATAAACGAAGGGGAGGAGATTGAAAAGAACCTCGCCGCGTTTGGGCAGGCATTTGAGCTAGGGAGAAGGCATACGAAACAATTAGGCGTGCTCTGCGGTGCTGACATAGAATCAGACCAGAGCACCGATTTGATAGAGGACAGCAAAAAACACGGCGCCTTTGTGTCAAAATTGCCTGGGGCTGGTGGTAGGGATTCGATAGGCGCGCTTTGCACGGATGCAAAGGCGAGGCAAAACTTGAGGTCGTTCTGGAAGACGAGATCTGAGCTCGAATTATTGCAAATCGAGACCACAAACAACGGCTACATCGTGGGAAAGAAAGGTGATTAAACAGATGCTCCCGCGTTTGCCTTTCATCCTATCAACCCCTAAGCTTATTTCTGCTGCTCTATCACTACCTTCAATCTGCCGTTCGAATATTTCAGCATGCTCCTGATATAACCCCCGACCTCTCTTTCACGGCAGCGCGCCCTGCCCTAGATAAATCAGCACCCGCAGGAACAGCTTTTGCCACAGCTGCACGCTTCGACTTTGGTCTTTCCGCACCCGCAGTCGCAGCTCTTATCGCAGCCGCATTCGCACGCATCCTTCTTTCCACTTCGCCCGTTGGACATGAAAATCACAGAGAGGCTTGGAAGCCAGATTTAAAAAGCCTAGTGATTTACGCGTGCTCGTTTAGCGCCTGCTCCACCGACGTGACGTTCCCAGCAGCCATGACCACGATCTCATCCTGCTCGGGAGCGAGGATTTCCTCGATGAACCTGAGCTCTTCTCTTCTGACGCTTTCCGGGGGCTCCTTGTTGGTAAAGACGAAGCAACTGTGCTTGTCCTTATTCTCGATGCCGGTGTAATCGCTCGCCTTCAGCTTTGCTGCCAGGACTCTTCCATTGCCCCTTATGTGCGGCTCTATGTGCGGGTGCGTGTTCTCGATGAAAGCTCCCGTTACGTCATAGAAAGGCAGCTTTGTTCTATGTTTTGCTCCTATGTACTTCGGCGCCATCTTGGAATACCTGTTCTGTATGAAAAGACCGCCCAGTATCAATGCCAGCGCGTAGAGGTAGTACGCCTTGAATTGTGTGCCCAGAATCAAGCATGAGAAGACCATCGTCAGGAACGGCGTGGAGTAGCTTGCGTTTGCTGCAATCAAAGGATCCAGGACCTTCAAAGTATAAAAGAAAAGCAGCGCTCCGGTGCTGTACGTTATCACGCCAAGAAAAAGGATGGAGAGCAGCGATGGCGTATTCATGCTAAGCGTGATTGGGCTTCCGAACAACAGCGCAAGGATTGCAACGGTAATAAGTGAGGCAAAATTGAAGAGGAACACTTCACCGTATATGTCGTGGTTCTGTCCTTTTATCATTACATTGGACGCGGCTGTGCAAATGGCCGATATTACCAGAAAACCAATATAAGGCAGCTCCTGGGAGTTTACCGAGACGAGGGAGCCGCTTGTAAGCATTATATAAACGCCGGCGAAGGCTATCAGCAAGGCAGCCAACTGCGGCGCGCCGATTTTTGTTTTCAATGTGAATGGTATCATTATTGCGAGGAAGATGGGCCATAACTTTAGTACTATGCTGACCACTACAGGGTTAGTGCCTAGAACACCGAGTGTCAGGAAGAGCTGCGCGCCTGCATAATTCAGTATTCCTGCGATCGCAAGGATGCTGAGGCTCCTTTTATCCATAAGGAGAGCCTTCAACTGCGGGGTTCTTTTCATGTAGAGTACTAGTATCAAAGAGGTAATCGTGGCTATCAGAAAGGTGAAAAGCAGCAGCTGGACCGCGCCTATGTTCTTCGCGCCAATTTCGGAAACGATCGCGAGCATCGACAGCTCCGCCATCGCTATCGTTATGAACAGATAACCCTTCCGTTTTATTGAAAATGCCATCTCTCTCAAAAAGTGATTGTTTTGCTACGCATATAAAGCTTATACAATTGTAGCAGATTCTTTGCTCAAAGTTGACAAAATGTATATTAATCTTCTCGTAGAGGTATTAACGTGAAGACATACGATTTCAAGGCGAAGGCGATTCTGCGTGCGTTGAGCGAGAACTCCAGGGCCTCCATAAGCGATCTCGCGAAGACGGCGCATTGCTCAAGGATAACTGCCTCCAAGATAATGAAGAAGTTAATCGAAGAGTATGGGATCAAGTTTGGCGTTGAGGTCGATGAGGATGCGCTGGGTCTGTTCCAAAGACACCTTCTCATAGTAAAACTGCAAAAGAAGCCAAAGCCTGAAGAACTCTCGGAGATATTCAAAAACGATCCGTACGTCGACAACGTTTATCTGTGCGAAGGCGACTTCAACTTGATTATCCACGCCGTTGCCAGCGACCCGATGAAATACATAGTATGGGAGAGCTTGCTTCCCGGAAAGCTGGGAGGGTATGGGGCGAACATCTACCCCAGCGAACTTATGCACGCGAATTTCGGTTACTTCCCAGTTTCTGGCAATATAATATCGAGATTTGCGAAGAACATCGATGATACTGACAGGAAGCTCATAGCCGCTCTCGCTGAAGATTCGGGCATAGGCATGAGCGAGCTCTCGAAAGAGCTGAAGATGAACAGGACCACAATCTATTACAGGCTCTTTACACTCGAAAAGCAGGGCATGATAAAGCGCTTTACTATATCAGTGGGCAAGCCGCCCTTCGAATACATTATGGCTTACGCCGTAAACTACAGGTTCAACAAGACCTCCTCATCAAGGTCAGTGAAGATGATGGAGTACTACAAGGCTTTCGACGACAAGTTGCCGATACTGACCACTTTTCAGCTGCTCGCTCCGATGAGCGGAAGCTTCAGGTTCCTGGGAATCTGTCTTTTCGACAGCAGAAGCGCGGCCGTCAAGGGGGCGGTGGAGGCACACAAGGAAATTTTCAGCCAGGAGCACGTCGACCTAAAACAGGCGAGAATCGTGGGCGTGATAAAGGGATCCTATCCGTTCAGGAACCTTGACATAGCGAACAACTACACAAGGTTCAAATGGAGTGAAGAGGATTTGCGATAGCTCTTCTCTCGATAGCCATATACAAATTGTCAAAGTTCTGCTAAGATTTTTAACGTTCTCAACGCCTTTAAATATCAGCTTCGCCATAATATTACACAGGGGTGACGTGGGTGGCAGATGGAAGCAAAGATATTTCTTCGGTTCTCTACCGGAAGGCCCCACCAACAGTGGCTTCTTCTGCCGACACCCTGTTTCGATCATTGGGTGAAAAGATGAATGGGATGGCTAACGTATCGGGCCTGCTCTTGAAGGGCAGGAATGTGGTAGTGTGGAGCGACGACGGAGTGATGCAGGGAAAGGCGTACTGCAGGGAGAGCGAGGTCGCGGACTACATAAGGAATATGCTGAAATTCTCCAACAGCAGGCTACAGGTTGTGATACAGAAGGAATAGGGTGGTAAAGTGAGATGCCCGCGCTGCGGCAGGTTGCTGAGGCTGAGATGGAAGGATAATTATAAGGCGGCATTCGTCTGCCTTAAGGACAATTACGAAACGGTAAAATAGGTTGGGTGATTGGGTGAACAAGAAAAACAAAAAAGGTAGCGGAGCGAAGAAGGTGAAGCTGCACAAGCTTCTCTTCGTGGATCCGAAGAACACTGTGAGCATGGACGAACTTGCGGACAGGCTGATCGCCTTGAAGCTGGTGCAGGAGATATTCCTTGCTGACCATGAGAAAGGATACGTGGTGAAGGTCAGGTTCTTCCCGGAAAAGGAGCCGAGAAGCGCCGCAGGATACGTTTCGGGCCAGCTCAGCAGAGATTTCGGAATAGTGGTGAAAGCATGAACGGCGATTGGGAGCAGTGCGCGAACCCAGGCTGCGGCCATTTGAGGAAATGGCACGATGATAAGGGCTGCAGGTATGAGGAACCAGGGGGTTCGGGTTGCAGGGGAAAATGCACGAGGTTTGAGGTGGGAACACGTACAAAATGACTGCGGAAATTCAAGGCGTGATGGGCGTGTTCCTCAGAAAGACGTCAGAGTCAGAGCCGATTGAGAGACCTCGGATAACAAATCCGAACCTGCTGCTCATTTTCAGGGTGAGAAGGATCAGGAAGGGATGGAGACACGGCGACGGAAAACTCTGATGCATTGCCGCGGGTGACCCCACCTCCGCGGCGATGGGGCTTTGGAACTAATTCAAAGCATCCACCCCATCGGAGTCCGGATTAGCCGTGCCTCTCCTTTTTGCACTGAAACTTGTACGCTCAGGCGCAAGCGCTCGCATTAAGCTTTAAAAAGAGCGATGGCATGCTTGCCGATAAACGTATGCTTTCGAAACGCAACGGAAAGGTTAAAAAGGGCATCAAGCGCAAATAAGTTGACAAGTCCTTTGATTCAGTGGTAGAATGAAAGAAAGCCAGACGAGCGTGCACTCCAGCCGCGGGGAAATCTCCTTTGTCCACAACGCGCTTCCAGAGCTGTCTCTGGGAGAGGTGGATACCTCCTTCATCCTCGGCAGGGAAAAGGTGGAATTGAAGTTCCCCCTTCTGGTGCTTTTCAGCGACAGAACTGAGGCGATGAAGGAATCCTCTGCGAGGAGGGATGTGCCTGCCGCCGTTGTGGAAGGAGGAAGCATCGAAGTGTTCCTGAACGGCTCCGGCAAAAAGATCGAGCTTTCCGGCTTCAAGATGGAAAATGTTGGGGACGGGATAGAGGCCGCAAAGGCGCTGAGGATTGATGACGGCATTATACCGTTCATAGAAAAGAGCAAGCTCGAAAACTTCGATTTATTCATAAAGCAGCTGAGGATAGCGATGTTCCTGACGGATTCAAGGGACATAAATGCGCTGAGGAAAGCGCCAATATACACGACGACAGGATGATATTTTGCCAGATGAATCTAGAGAGACGCAGAGCAGGAAGATAGAGCACATAGACATAGTTCTGAACAAGGAGACGCAATACCGAAGCAAGACGACCCTCTTTGAATGCATCGAGGTGCTGCCGGGCGGGCAGAGGATAAACGGCGATGACGTCGATGTCTCTACGGCGCTGCTCGGCAGGAGGATCGCAGCGCCAATCTTCATATCAGGCATGACAGGAGGGCATCCAGCAACTTATGAGATCAACAAGAACATAGCGATAGCAGCCTCGAGGATAGGCATCCCGATGGGTGTTGGGAGCCAGCGGGCGATGTACGAGAAGCAAGACCTTGCCTATACATATGATGTAAAGAAGGTCGCAGGCGATCTGATACTTATAGGAAACATGGGAGCCACAAAGCTCCTGAAGTACGACAATAGGAAGATCCAGGAGATGCTGGATTTGATAAACGCGGACATGCTTGCGCTGCACACGAACCCCGCACAGGAGAGCGTGCAGCCGGAGGGGGACATCGACTTCCGCGGAGTCTATTCAAGGATATGTGAAGTTGGTAAGGGCATAAGGCAACCTGTCATACTCAAGGAGGTGGGAAACGGGATCTCAAAAGAGGTGGCGAAGAAAGTAGACGGAAAGGTCTATGCGATAGACGTGCAAGGCGCAGGCGGCACGACCTGGGTCGGGGTGGAGACATACAGGAGCAGGGGCGCCTATGGGAGCGCCTTCTGGGAATGGGGCATTCCGACAGCGCTTTCAGTCCTCGAATCGAAGTCCGCATTCCATGGTCCGGTATGGGCGAGCGGCGGAATAAGGACGCCATCCGACATAGTGAAGGCGGTTGCGATAGGCGCTGACATGAGCGGCATGGCGAAGCCTGTGCTTGTCAGCGAAAGGAAGAACGGCGCGGAAGGGGTCTACAGATATCTCGACAGGCTTATCGCCGATTTCAGGAACGAGACAGGGAGCCTCGGCTTCAGCTCGATTGAGGAACTCAAGAACGCGAAGATAAGAATAAGCGAGCCATTGGCCAGCCTGCTAGAACAGAGGGGTGCAGCACCGAAGAACCTCGAGGACAGGAAGCTCTTCGAAACCGCATAGCGCCGGGTCAAAGCGATTTCTTGAAGCCTTCCATGCTCTCGAATATATAGTCCGGATTCGTGGATTTCAGCCTATTGTAGTCGGAGAACCCGGATGCGATCGCGCAGGAATGCACCTTCGCGTACTTCGCCATCATTATGTCGTCGACCATGTCGCCGATGTAGATTACCCTGTCCTTTTTTGCGCCCAGCGTCTTTATTATTGTCTCGAGCCCTATGGGGTTCGGCTTTATCGCCTTTATCTCCTGTGCACTTACAATGATCTCGAAATAATCCTCAAGACCGAATTTGGCAAGAGCGCGGAGCGCCCTCCACGGTGCTGCGTTCGTTAGGAGGCAGATGACCTTCCTCTTTTCCCTCAGCTCCTCCAGGACAGCCTTCGCATCCCGCTGCAGGTGCGGCCTCACTACAAAGAAATACAGGTCAACGAACCTTGCGAAGAGCGTTCCCTCCAGCTTCGTCTTCTTCATCCTCTCCTTTATGTTGTAATCGCCCTTTTCCATCTGGGCGGCTTTTCCTCGGCTCCTCTTCTTTTTATAGAGCCACAACGGACCGTATCTTTCGTTGAGTTTCGATACGGGGCCTATGTTCGCAAGCGTCCCGTCCCAATCGAAGATGAAGACATCGAACTTTTCCAGAAGGCGCGCCATCAACCCCACACTATCTCTATGCTTGGCCTGCCCGGCGATGCCCTCTCCGCTCTCGGCGAAGACGATGCTCCTTCCTTCTCCACCCTTATTTCTGCGCTGAACTTCCTGCTCAGGAATTCCCTTGCCGCAAGGAAGCTCGAGTAGATGTCGTTGCTCTCGATCTCCGCAGCAGGCGCAAGCGCATTCAGCTTTTTCATGAATTGCGCAAGGAACTTGGAAATCTTTTCCTTCTCTACACTAGAAAGTGAAGGATCGCCGATTACCTTCGACATCTCCCTCCTCTCGAGCAGCATATTGTATGCGCTCCTCTTCCAGTCCTCTGCTATTATTATCCTGATGCCCTTCACGCTCTTCCCCCTGTTCGCGTCTATCTTCGATGAAAGAGCCATGGTCTGCGCTATGTCCCCTGCGACGCTGTCTATCATGTCTTCTATTGCCTCGACCTTCCAGTTTATCATGCCCTCGTCCGCCGTCGGCCACCTTTCCTGCACTATGAAGGTATGGTTCCCAAGCCTGTGCCACATCTCCTCTGCGAAGTGCGGCATCGCCGGGGAGAGCATCAGCACCATCTTCTCCATGAAGTCCCTGAAGACCACCTGGTTCTTCCCTCCTCTGGCAAGGTAGTGCTCCAGCTCGCCCGCCGAGTTGTAGTATATCTCAGTGTACGCGTTCCTGAATTCCAGCGCGTCCATGTGCGCTGTCGCCTTCCTGATCTTCGAATTGAGCTTGGAATAGAGGAGGTAGTCGATTCCCTCAAGCTCCACTCCGTCCATGGCCTGCAACCTGTCGATGAGCTTTGATATGTACTCGTTCCTCGATGCTATGCTTCCGGCGAGAGCCGGGCTGAAATCGCTGACGCTGTCCAGCTCAGATCCGGTGACCCCAACGAACTTCATCGCGTCCGCGCCGAACCTCTCGATCCCATCGTCGAGCGGAACTATGTTCCCCCTGCTCTTGCTCATCTTCTCCCCCTCGTAGAGCAGCATGCCGTTGACCGCGATCTGCTTCGGGAAATAGTCAGCTGGAAGAACGGCAGCGTGATTGAAGAGGTACATCGTGAAGTGGTTGTAGATGTGCTCTGTCGCAGAGTGGCTCGAAGTCCACCTGTACCAGTACTCGAAGCTCTCCCTGCACTTCTTGAGCAGCGCAACGTCCAGCTTCGTCTCCCGCGCCACGTCGCGCGCGCTGCCCTTCTCGAGAAGCACATAGTCGAAGAACGGGGGAGCCAGCTGGTCCGGTGTCACGTTCTCCGCTCTCAGTATATGCGCGAACGTATAGAACACCATGTATATCGTCGAATCGGAAAGGGATTCGATCGTGTGCTCCTTGTTGAACGGGAACCTTGTGCCAAGGCCGTGCGCCCTCTCCGCCGCCCTCAGGTCTATCCACCCGATCGCGTGCTTGAAGGTCTGCCTGAAATTCTCAGGGAATATCCTGGTCTTCGTGAACTCGTTTCTCACCGAGTCCTTCCATTCCTTGTCGCCGTAGTTGATGAACCACTGGTCGCTCACCACATTGACCACTATCTTCGTCCCGTCCCTGCAGAAGACGGGTTCATCATTCGTTATCTGGTAGACCAGCATCGCATCTTTGCTCTTTACGAGGTCGTTCTTTATCAGCTCCCTCGCCTCTGGCTCCTTCCTCCCCTTGTAATCGCCTACCAACATCACCCCGTACCTTGCCTCTTCCCTATACACAAGCTTCGTCACCCTCTCTATCTGGTCGTCGATTGCATCCGGCTTTATGTTGAGGAGCTCAAGGTAAGCCAACGCAGGTATCTCCGGGTGCTCTATCTCCCCCGGCGGCTCGCCCTCGCCGGCAGTCGCCCCCATCCTGCCTCCTTCCATGCCGAGGAGCTTCCTGTATTCGAAGTTCGGGACGGGGTAGCCGCTGGCCTTGAGTCTTTCAAGCGCCACATAGTCGAAAGGGGCGTGTGAAGGCACGCTCATGACTATGCCTGTGCCGACGTCAGGCTTGACAAAGTAGCCGGGCAAGATCGGGACAGTTTCCTTTGTCATGGGATTGACAGCCTTCTTCTTGAGCAGCTCACCAGCCTGCACGTCGCCGACGTGCTTGATGTTCAGCTGGAACTTGAGTGTCTCTGCAGCATCCTTCGAAACATAGTACTTCGAGCCATTTATCTCCGCTATGATGTATTGTGCGTCATCCTTTACGAAAATATTCGTCACTCCATATATGGTCTCCGGCCTGTATGTCAGGCAAAGGAAACTCGCATCCGAGTCCGCGTCCCTGAACTTTATGACAACCATCTCCTCGAGGTCTGGATGCACGTCTCCCCTCGTGTCGTTCTCCCCAACCGCATGGTTCTCCGCTGGGCACCATGCAACAGGGTGCGTGCCCTTGACCAGGTATCCCTTCTCATGGAGCTTCTGGAACTGCCACTCCACCATCTTGCTGAACAGCGGGTCTATCGTTGTGAAGCGCCTTCTCCAGTCTATGCCAAGTCCGGTAAGCCTCAAGATGCGCTCCTGCCTCTCTATCATATAGCTGGCTATGTAATCTGGATCGCTCATCTTCGCAACCTCCTCATGCGGAATATGGTATATGCGCTCGAGCTCGTCGATCAAGTCCTTGTCATTGTTCAGAATCCTCCTTGCGAAGGATGTGATAGGAGTGCCTGTCGCATGGAAGCCGAACGGGAAGAGGACGTTGAAGCCCTTCATTCGGAGATATCTCGAATACGTTTCAGCAGTGCCATAGCTCCTGAAGTGCCCGATGTGCAGCGGCGCGTTGACGTAAGGAAAGGCGTTTATAACCATGACTCCTTCCTTGTCGTTCGGTTCCGGCTCGTAGACCTTCGCCTCGTCCCACGCCTTCTGCCACTTCCTTTCAATCTCCCTAAAATCGACCATCGGCAAAACCTGTAGACAAAGCACTAATACTTTTGATTAATCTATATAAAGGTTATATCCATATTCTTAATTAAGGGGTTTCTATGAAGACAGGCATAGCAAAGAGGATAATCGGGGCTTTGGATAGGGTATTGCACTTTGAGGTAGTTCATGCGCACTGCGACATTCCCTGCGGCATCTACGACCCGCACCAGGCGCAGGTTGCTGCCCATACTGTCCTGAGGATGGACATGCTCATCGCTGATCTGATGAAGGGCGTTAGCCCGGCTGCAGATTCCAATTCCAGGAACAAACTCGTAAGGTACGTTGCGGTGAAGGAGCAGCATGCAGAGCTTGTCAAGCACGAAGTCCGCGTCATCTGGGGCGACTATGCGAAGCCAGAGACCGCAGACGCGAAGACGCACGAGCTTGTCTGGTCTATAATGAAGGCAGCAAGCAAGGCCAAGCAGGACACCGACGTGGAGTCGGCAATGGACCTCCTCGCCAAGGTGGAGCAGTTCGCGGAATGGTTCTGGAAAACCAAGAACGTGCAGGTGGTCAGGGCAAAGGCCCCCGGTTTTCCGACAGAAGCTGAGATGGTTTTCCCGAAGGTCTGACCTTGGCCCCATTCCCTATCTCTATCTTCATGGTGAGGGACCACAGCATGGAGCCTGCGCTGAAGCCAGGCGACTATGTTGTAGCCAACAGGTGGTTCAGGCGCATCTCAGCGGGGGACATAATCGTGTTCAAGCATCAGGAAAAGGAAATGCTCCTTGTTAAAAGGGTAGGCAGCATAGATAGGGGCCGCGTTTTTGCCTTAGGCGACAACAAGGAGGCAAGCCAGGACAGCAGGAGCTTCGGCGAGATTAAGAGGGAAAACATAATAGGGAAGGTCATTGGCGTAGCCTAGCAAGCAAGCTGCCACGCGTGTGTATGTGGCATGCAACGTATCCGACTAATCTGTTTTTATAGTACCTTGAACAGGCAGATAAGCAAAGTGGCTGGAAATGGCAGAAGAAGTTGTGCTTGTAAAGATAAGCGGGAGCGTCATAACGGATCCGGAGACGCCGAACACTGCAAGGCAGCACGAGATACACAGGATAGTGCAGGAGATAAAGGAGAGCAAGTTCGCAGGCAGGCTAATCATCGGACACGGCAGCGGCGCATTCGGCCACGTTCCGGGCCACAGGTACCAGGTGCACAAGGGGCTGATAAATGAGGAAAGCAGGAAAGGCGCATCAATAACGCAGAATGTTGCTGCAAACCTCCACAGGATGGTTGTGGGCGCAATGTGCGACCACGAGCTGAATCCCTTATCATTCCCTCCTTCAGCTGGCGCGATAGCCGTCGACAGGAAGATAATGCACTGGGACCTCAGCCCGCTTAAGCTTGCTATGGAAAATGGATTCGTGCCTGTTACGCTCGGGGATGTTGTCGTAGACAGGAAGCTCGGTGTGACTATAGTATCCACTGAAGAGGCGTTCCGCTTCATAGCCAGCGAGCTCAAGCCGCGAAGGATAATAATAGGAGGGGACACGGACGGCGTGTTCACATCGGACCCGAAGGCTTTCCCGGACGCCGAGCTCATAAGTACCATAGACAGCGGAAACATAGGCACGGCAATCGCTGGCGCAGGCGGATCCAGAAAGGTGGATGTCACCGGCGGCATGAGGAGCAAGCTCGAGTTTCTCTATGAGATGGCGAGGAACACCGGTGCTGTCTGCCAGATAGTGAACATAGCGGTGCATGGGAGAATGCGCTCTGCAATATCTGGAGAGGAGGTAATCGGCACCTTGATAAAGGGATAGGCACGGCACGCTTTTATATGGTGCACTGAAGCGGCTTCGGAATAACCCATCTTTCTAATAGAATTACGACATTTGTGTATGTCAAACGAGCCCCTGCGGAAGGTATTTAAGCCTTGCTAACCCAGTTTGAAATAGTGATATAAATGGGCGGAGATGGACCATAAATATCTGTTAAAAGCTTTCCGATTCTGTTAGTTTACGGTATGCTTCTTGAGAAGCAAGTCTTCATTATATTTGTACCAGTGTGTTTTCGTATTGTCTATTTTTCTAAACCCCAAGTTACCGACCAAGATGCTACTTATGAGTGATGTTTTCAATTTTATGCCTTTAGTCACAGAGCTGATTTCGGCTTCTAACTTTTCTAAATCTCCCTCTTTATACAGCGGTGCTATGAGCAATATGCCATACGGTGCTCCGATATCCCCTGTGTATAGATAGCGGTTTAAGGGAAAACCAGTATCGACAAGCCGGTGCCTGAGGTATTCAATCTTGTTGCTATTGAATTCTTCGATGTTTATTTGTTCCATGATAATAGCTGCTATATCCTTTACTGGTGGTTTTTCCATTGTTATTGTTGTTCTCCATATATTTTCATTCTTTAGAAGCTCACGATACATATTGCTAGCAGAACCAGTGGATAGCCCATATTTTTTGTCGATATCTTTGAATTTTATCTTTCCATCATTGTTGAGTTCGCGCATTGTTGCGTACTCTCTTTTGAATATTTGACCCTGCTGTTTCCTTGGGGTTTCTTTTGTCCTCTGCCAGACTTTGCTTTTTATAAGGTCAAAAAATTCATTGCGTAATGGTATATATCCATAGCCATGTGTGAAATAGCTAGAATACCATTCTGAGGGATAGCCACTAAGTGCTGGCTGTGATCGTAGTCTGTAAACAAGGTTCTCCGCCTCAGTTGGCGTTGCTGCAAGTATAAAGAGAAAGAGATTGAATTCTCCTCTGCCCCATAATGCAAGCTGTATCCTCGGCTCGGCAATTATCAATTTTTTCACTTTCTCCGCATCTGGCATTTTGTCAGTAAATTTAGCGATCGCCAAGAATCTATATAAATTAAATCTATCTAGAAACCCATATTCAATTGTATATTTTATCCCGTACTTTCTTTCTAATTTTTTTATTTTGTTTTTCAAGGTATTAGGCGCAGATTCCACCGTCTTGCTCATTCTTGAGATTCCCTGTCTAGCATCTGTGCTCAAGGCCTCAAGTATCTTTATTTCAGTTGCATCTTCCAATCCTTCTGGCTCTATAATCGTTTTCGAGGCTGAGATGCCTGGCATGATCACCTTTCCGCCGTGAGTTAAGATAATTTCTTTAGCGCGTTCTATCTCATCCAATTTTATTGGAGCTGTCCGCATTAAAAATTCCCCAATCGAAGTTATCTTCCCTAAATAGGTTCTTGCTGTTTTAATTTTCCTCGTATCTTTCTGGTATATACCCCTATGTCTATACACATAATAATGACCATTTCGGCTTAGTAAAATAATATAAAATGGGTAAGTAGCTTTCAACCTTTCGAATGTTCTCTTGACAGCTACAGGTATTTCCTCCATAGATAACATTATGTAACAAGAAATATTTAAATCTTCTTCTTTAATATAACATTAATATAACAATATTTTATACGGTTTCTTAAATAAATACACATATTTTTATAATAAAAATAGCATCTTTACACTTTTTTCTCAGTTTATAAATATATACTCCAAACTTCATAATACTATACAGGGTGAATTGGGTGAACAGTGGAAGCGAACATATTTTTCAAAGTGCAGCCGGAGGTCCCACCTCTTGGCACCCGAGCTTCTGCTGAACCTTTTCACCATTGCGATTATTGGGTGATAGGATGAGCAACATAATAAGAAGCCTTCTGGGCAGCGAAAAAGTAGTAGTCTGGAGCAACGACGGAATAGTGCAGGGGAAGGCATACTGCAAAGAGAGCGAGATCGCAAACTACATAAGAGAGATGCTAAAATGCTCGAACGGAAAGCTAAGCGTAGTGATAGAAAAGGGCACCCGCGCTTGAAAATTCTGATGGTTAGATGCGCTGTCCACATTGCGGTAAGACGCTGAGGCGCAAATGGAGGTCCGAGAAGATGATACTAGTCTGCTTGAAGGACAATTACGAAACTACAAAAGGGTGAAAAATTGGGTGAGAGAACAATGCAGCCTGAACAGAGCGGCTGCGAATCAAAAGTACAGGGAGGCGCTAGGGAAGACAGCGGCAAAAATATAGAAATCCGTATGCCAGGCTTATGCGAATTGCGGCGCAGGGATACAGGTCCAGATTCTATAGAAGAGATAGAGGCTATGGACCGCGAAGATGCAGACAGTTCAGGAGAATGCTGATATAAATTGGGTGATTGGGTGAAGAGAAGACAAACGAAGGATAGCGGAGCGAGGGATAAAGGAAAGCTGCATAAGCTGCTTTTCGTCAATCCAAAGGAAAACACAGATATGGACGAACTTGCACAGCGGCTGATATCCCTAAGGCTGGTGCAGGAGGTGATTCTCTATGACCACAGGCTTGGGTATGTAGCAAAAGTGAGGTTCCATCGGTGCAGCGAGCCGAAGAACGTCAGAGCCTATGTCTCAGGCCTTCTGAGCAAGGACTATGGATGCGTGGTGAAGGAGTGAATTCGGTGCACAGGGTTGAGCCTCCATCTGTCGAAACGCAGGTTGCATTGCGTCTTTTCCTAAGGGAAAGCGAGGAGCCATCGGAACCGCGAAAGCAGATAGACAACGATCCGAACCAGTTGCTGATATTCAAAATCAGAAGGGCAAGGGACGCATGGAGGCGCAGCGCCAGAAAACCCCGATGCCTTGCCGCAAAGGCCCCACCGACGCGGCGAGAGGCGCGCTCCGGCAATAATCATCCGGAGCAACCCACCCCACAGGGTCTGGAACTGCTGCGCCCATGCCAATTTAATGCTTGAATTCCCCACTGCTTGCGGTGGGGATGCGCCGTGCAGTTAGGAATAAACACTTTGTCTATGTAAAATATTCATGCCGATTTCTCATGCAGCGCACAAAGTCTACGAAATAAGATA
>JAJYDY010000020.1 GCA_021790455.1 Microcaldota archaeon
ACTTTCTTCTGACGCATTAGAGGCTACGCGCCACAGGCTCTCTGAATTAGAGTTATCACAAGAGCCCGAAGAAGCACTTTCCTCACCCACTGCATTGTTGTCTTCCAACCCGCACCGCCCTGTATAATATTATGGAGTTTGGAGTATATAAACTCTTATACAATAATTTGCTTTTATGTTTAATTTTAAATTATTTAAGATACTTTATTTCATAAAAATATATAAAAAATAGATATTTGTAGTGTTATATTGAGGTAAAAGTAAAACAAAAAGTATTTATAATTGTAGTGTTATATTATAGACAATGTCAACAGTACCTACTAGTATCAAACTGGTATTTGATGAGCCGAGGAAAAAAGAAAAACTACATTTTGTTCTTAAAAAAATAAATGGAAAATATTATGTTTATGCACAATCTACAATGAGGGAGCCAAGTACAAAAAAGGTTAAAACAATTAGTACTTATTTTGGTAGAATAACCGAAGATGGGGCACTTCTAAAAAAACATGCTGGAAAAGATATCGAATTAGAAAATGCAAAAGCAATAATAGAGGCACACGGTGGTAGCGTTTCATTACCATCAACAACTGAACAACGCGAACAATTTCTTAGTGAAGATCAACTTGATGCAAAATTACTTAGGATGTTAAGTATGAATGCAAGAATAGAGCAGAAAGAAATGGCAAAGAGAGTCGAACTTAAGGAGGGCGCATTGAGAAATAGAATTGCTGATGTTGAGGCGCGTTATGGGATAAGATATACTGCTGAAATTGATACCTCAAAATTAGGATATAGGAGCTATTTTGTATTTGCAAAATTTGACGATGAAAAGCCATCAAAAGAAGCGTTAAAGAGCGCTATCGAAAGAGAAGGGCGTGTGCAATTTGCAGCGTTGACCACAGGCATATATGATTTGATCATCTATTTGCTAGCCGAAAGTGATGCTGAAATAAGTAATACTATTGGCAGAATAAGGGCAAACTATTCGATAAACGAATTTTCATCTGAATGGTTTGCAACACCGCTATACGAGGTCTATGGATTCGTGCCGCTTAGAGCGCTATTTTTTGATGTATTGAAAGAAAGAGTATGGCACCGAACAAAAGGTAGATCTACAACTAAACCTGACGAAATTTTTCAAAGAGAATTTATTTTATTGAAGGAGTTGAATGCCAATGGTGTAGAACCATTTTTAACTATAGATAAAAAATATCAATTAGGGAAAGGCGGGGCAAGATATACCTATTTATCATTAAAGGAGAAAGGGATTGTGAAAAGAATAACAGTGACTTACACAAAACCACCGTCGAAGTTCAATGCAATATTTATATTAGATATTGTCATAAGGAAAAATTTTGATAAAACGAGGGCAAATCTGATGCATTTTACAATAGAGGATAGATATAACTTTATTAATAAAATATCATTTGCAGCAGATATAAAAATTCCAAATGGGGTTTTGTATGTCGCTCCTATAATTGAAGAAGATGATTTTGTTAGTTTTGAGGAAGACATTAAAAATAGGATATCAGGAATAAAATTAACTAGTTTGATTATAACTGATGTATTTATAGGTGAACTTAATACTAGAAGATTTGATACGGTGCATTCAACTCAATATGACCATCTTATCTCTTACTACAAAGAGAAACTTCCACAAAATAAGGAATATTATGAATAGGTAATCCTGTAATTAAAATTAACATTATCTTTATAACTAAATTTATTCTACGCTTGTCTTTATGGTCCTCCATCTCCTGGCATTTGTATCACTAAATAAAACTTTTCTGGGAAGGTTTAAATATCTGTCGTATCACCCTTATCCCTATATACAATTGACGTAGTTTAATGTGATGCGATGAAGATGAAGGAGCTTTTCCCTGGTGTCTATTCTATAGACGGAAAGCTGGCGACTAAGAACCTCGTCCCTGGGAAAACCGTGTATGGAGAGGAACTTGTTGAAGATAAGGGAATAGAGTACAGGATGTGGACTCCTTACAGGAGCAAGCTTTCTGCTGCGATAATGAACGGCCTGAAGACGCTTGCGATAAAAGAAGGCTCCTCAGTCCTCTACCTTGGCGCAGCAAATGGCACAACGCCAAGCCACGTCAGTGACATAGTGGGCGAGGATGGGAGAGTATACAGCGTAGAGATGTCAGAGCGGAGCATGAGGGACCTGATAGAGGTATGCGCGGCAAGGAGCAACATGCTGCCGCTGCTGGCTGATGCAAGGGATGTAGATAAATACGCAAACGTTATCGCCCACTGCGATGTCATCTACCAGGATGTGTCTGCGAAGGAGCAGGCAGATATACTCAAGAAGAACAGCAAGTTCCTGAAGAAGGGGGGTTACGCGTATTTCGTCATAAAGTCGCAGAGCATCGACATCTCCAGGCAACCGAAGGAGGTATTCAAGGAGGCGCTCGCCCAGCTCGAAGAGGTGTTCGAGATCGTAGAGCAGTTCAACCTCGAGCCATTCGACAGTTCGCACCTCTTCGTTGTGCTGAAGAAAAGATGATGGCTGAAAGCTATTTATTCCCTTTCTGATGCATTATAGCGTGGAAGGATGAAGTTCCCCAGCGTAAACGTGAAAAGCTACCTCTACCTCATAGACAGGGCATCATCGCAGAAACGCCTCGATTGCAGCTACTGCGGAGCGGAGAACTTCTCAGATAGAGACGTGTGGATCTGCTACAACTGCGAGCTTGCCAACTATGGGGCTATGCGCGACATCTGGATGAACAATAGGGTTCTCGTTGACCAGATTGCGCAGGTCAACAAACTGATAGGGATGGACGACTTTGCGGGAGCAGCTGCCGAATATGACAAGATACTGGCGATGCTCGGAGAGCCAGAGTTCCTTTATTCTGCTGCGCTCATCCACAAGAGGAATTCGAACCATGAGATCTCGCTCATACGCTATGACAGGATGGGCTTCATGGAGGAGAATGCGGTGCACAAGGACAATGCGATAAAGGAGTCGAACGGGGCAGCCCTCCTGCTAAACAGAGCGTCGGCGGCGCTGGAAGAGCAGTTCAAGAAAGGCATCAGGCAGCCTGCATCGATCTTTACCTTCTTCATTACGAACATAAAGCTCGGGAATCTTAAGACAGCGAGGAGAGCGATTGGGATGCTGAAAGTCTCTGGAGATCTCTATCTTTCAAAGTACGCCGATATTGTCTTCAACGCAGAGCTGCTGAAACCTGAGGAGACCGCTGCGGCGAGCATTGAGTTCCTAAAGCTGAACGCATCTGTCAACGCTGTCTACTATCTAGGATGGGCGCTCTTCAAGGGAAACAGATACAGAGAGGCGACTGAACTCCTTACAGGGATAAGGAAATATGTTGATACAGGAAACATGGACGCGATGCTCCAGAACATAGAGAGCGCGAAGGAGGTCTGACCGCTATTTCGAGATGAATATGAACTGCATCTTCTTCTTGTCGTCAAGTACGCAGTAGCCGAACCGCTCGAACTGGACTATGTCGTGCTCCTTTAGGTTCTTCGCGTATCCTTCTACAAAACCTGAAATCGTCTTCATGCTATTCGGGTCGAAGTCCCCCTTTTCATCAAATATCGGCCCAGGCACTAGGACGGTGCACTCGAGCTTATCGCTTTCCGGCACCCATTGTATTATCTTGCCGTGCTTGTTCTCCTGCGCCTTCTCGGCTGCGAATGCCTTTCCTCCTGTAATCTTGAACTTTATGTCCATGAGGTCCTTCAGCCTCACCGCTGTAGTCTCCTTTTCGTGGATCTCGCTCGCATCACTGCCGCTTATGTAGAAATATTCTCCGACCTCATATTCCCTGAATCCGTAGTCCTCGCTTGGATGCAGCTTTAGTTTTGCCTCAACTTTCCCGGCGCCGCTCACCATTATCTTGACGGGGTCGCTCACGAAGAAGAGATGCTTTGCGACGGAATCTATCAGCTTCTTGTTCTCAGCAAGCAGCATGTCTAGTGGGACAACGCTCTCGGTCCTGCTGAACCCGAACCTCATTATGAAGTTCCTTATCGCTTCCGGCTGTATGCCCCTCCTTCTCATCGCCATGACGGTGAGGAGCCGCGGGTCGTCCCAGCTCTTGATGGCGCCATCCTTCATGAGCTTCCTCAGCTCCCTCTTGTGGGCTGACATCCCGCCTTTTATCTGGAGCATCGCCTGGTAGTGCAGCCTCGGCGGCTTCATCCCCAAAAACTTGAGCACGAGCTTGTAGCTCTCGTCGAATATCTCGTACTCCTTCCCCCTTATCACGTCCGTCACGCCGTTCATGTTGTCGACTATCGGCGTGTTGATGTGGTATGTAGGCCATACGGCGTACTTCTTCCCCTGCCTGTAGTGCTCTGCCTTCTTTATCCTGAATATCGCGGGGTCCCTGAGAGTCGCGTTCTCCGACATCATGTCACCCTTCAGCCTCACAAGCGCCTGCCCTTCGTCATACTTCCCTTTCAGCATGCCTTCGAACAGCTCGAGGTTCTCTGCCGGTTTCTGCGTCCTGTGCTTGCACTCTTTCTTCTCAAACCTGTCCTTCTTGATAGTGTCAGGGCTGCACAGGCACACGTATGCATTTTCCTGTCCGATGAGCTTCCTTCCAGCGTCATATTCCTTCTCTACGTAATCGCTTGCGTAGTATTCCTTGCCGAACTTGACTCCAAGCCATGCAGTATCCCGCTTTATCCCATCGACATATTCCTGCTTGCTCTTCTCCGGATTGGTGTCATCGAAGTAGAGGAATATCTGACCGTTGTACATCTTCGCGAGCTCATCGCTGAGTATGCACTGCTTGGCATTGCCTATTGTCATGTATCCGCCTGGCTCTGGCGGGTAGCGGGTAAACACCTTCCCGACGACCGCTCCTTCAACCTCCATCTTCGGCTTCGCGGTCTTCTCAGCGGTCTCCTTCGCCCTCTCCTCAAACTCCCTCTCGAAAGGCTTGTACTCCTTTTCGAGATCCTGCTTCTTCATCTTGTTGACTTCCTTTACCACTGCCTCAGTTTCCTTCTTCAGTTCAGGAACCGGGACTCCCTTGGCTTGCGATATCACCTTGCCTAGCACGCTGCCGAGATCAGCCTTGCCGTAGTCTATCGCATTCTTTATCGCGAACTTCCTTATCAGGTCCCTGGTCTCTTTGCTGACAGCCATCCTATCACGTTGTGATGGTAATCTGGTTGTTGTATATGTCGCCGTTCGCGTAAACTAGCGCGTGCACGATAACAGTAACATTCGACCCTATGTCTTGCAGAGGGGATGTCGGCGCAGTGAAGTTCGTGTTTGTAAGCTTCACGTCCACAATCTGGTTCCTGTATATTAATGGAAGGATCTTTGGCAGCGAGAATGATGTGCTTGCGTTGACTGATACGTTTGAACCCCCCAGCTTTGAGACAAGCGCCTGCTGCAGCCTATATGCATTCATATTCTGCGTGAATATCTGGAATCCGTTGCCCTGCGCAACATAGTTGCTGATCGAGCCGTTGTTCTGGAGCTGTGCAAGCTCGTTGCTCGCCCGCGAAGATAGCGCACTGCTGTTTGATTCAAGAGAAATTGTCGCAAGCTGGGAATAGCCGATAACTACCGCGTTTGCGTTTCCGGAGACGAAGTAAGTGGCTCCTCCCTGTACTGTGGTGGTCGCAGTGCTGGTGCTGCTGTTGCCGGAGTTGTTGTTGAAGGCTGCGTAAGAGCCTACGAACATTATGGCAACGAACAACGTCCCTATGAATGTGACTATTTTCTTCTTCTTGTCGTCCAATCAAACACCTAAAACTAGAGCTTCAGATAGATATTGATGAATTGAAGTTTTTTATAGGTATGTCCTCATATACTTGATTGATTCTAGTTGATTCTAGTTGATTTTAGTAGAGAAAAAGGTAATTAAATGGTTTTCAAGGATGGAGACTTTCTGGAAGTGGATTACAGCGTATGGGACACGGCGACGAACACGATTATAGCCACTACGGACGAGAAAAAGGCAAGGGACGCGAACATATTTGAGGAGAAGATGAAGTATGGGCCCGTGCTGATCGTTTTAGGGTCGCAGGGGGTGATAAAAGGCCTTGACCGCGAGCTCAGGAACATGAAGGAGAAGGAGGACAAGAAGTTCACGTTCAAGCCTGCCGATGCATTCGGGGAGAGGTCTGATGAACTTGTAAGGGTGATGCCGCTTTCAGAATTCAGGAGCAGGGACATCAACCCGCATCCAGGGATGCAGGTGAACCTTGACAACGTGACCGCTACCGTGAAAAGCGTCACGTCCGGAAGGGTTGTCGTTGACGCGAACCATCCGTATGCCGGAAAGGAGATAATGTACGAGGTGCGCGTGCTCAGGCAGCTCGCCACGGACAAGGAAAAGGTGGAGGCGCTCGGCAGAAGTTATGGGATAACCGCAAGCCAGGTCAACGCTGCGCAGGACAAGGTGGAACTCTCGTTCAACAACGATGTGAGCAAGAATGCCGATTACTTCGTTGGAAAGGCGAGTCTAGTCGCATCGCTGTTCGCGCACATGAAGAACGTAAAGGAAGTGGATGTAAAGGAGCAGTACCTGAGGCCCGCTGAGGCAAAGTGATAAGAGGGAGATGAGGATTATGGTTGGTTTGGATGAAGTGTTTATCGCTTAGGCAGCCGTTTGCCGAGCTTCTCGCTACTGGAAAGAAGACAGTAGAGCTGCGAAACTGGAACACGAACTTCAGGGGAGAGTTCATAATCCACGCGTCGAGGAACATTGACGGCAAGGCGTGCAGGAGGCACGGCTTCGAACCTGAAAAGCTGGTCACAGGTGCTGCGATAGGGAAAGCGAAGGTTACTCATGTCAAGATGTACATGAGCAAAAAGGGCTTCACTGCTGAGAGGCACAAACATCTTGCAGGTTCAGGCTCTTTCTCGAAGAACACGCATGGCTTTTCCGTAAATGGTGCGAGGAAATTCAGGAAGCCGATCCCGATGAAGGGCAAGCTCGGATTTTTCGAGCCAGATGAATAGTCATCTGAGAGTATCGATTATCTGGGCAGGTTGGGGAGCGGGCAATTTTCTGGTATCGATGTACGCCATCCACTTCGTTTTTGCGTTCTTTTCTCCGAAGTTTCCGACGCATATCTTGTCCTGGTGCTCGTCATAGTAGGCGAACCACGGCGCCTTTCCCTCTTCCGGATTGTCTCCAAGGAATATGAAAGTGTTATAAAGCTTGAGGAAATCCCTGAGTTCCTCATTGCGCACCGGATTCACAGCTGCTGCTTCTATATCTGAGCGAAATACCTTCCTTCTTCCCTCTCCCTCATTGTCCGCAAAAGACATCACCATGTCGAAGTCTGCAAATTCTGGTAGCGCCGGTACAAAGCACATGCCCGCCGTCCGCATTGGGACTGGCTTCGCCTTAGGAAAAGGTTCCCTCTCAAATGAGGAAGCTGCCATTCTCTCACGAATTATGCCTTTATGTTCAACGCGAATGTGCTGTTCACCTTTACGTTGAGCCTCTTCGCTATGTCTGACTTCTCTGCGTTGAGTACTATCGCATAGCTGCTCCACTTCTGCGTCAGGTCCGTGCCGCCGCATACCGGGCACTTGTCCCCGTGCGTTATTATCAGTCTGCAGTTCTTGCATGCTCTTCCTTCCATAGTATCACTTTGTTTGTCCTGCTATTTACCTCTTTCCTTTCCTGCTGCCGCCCCGCCTTTCCCCTTCCCTCGGCTTCTTCGCGGACGATATCCACTCGAGCTTCCCGAGGCCATCCGGCTTCATGGTGAGCGCAATCTTCGAGTCCTTGACTGTCTTCTTCATGCTGACAGTAGAGATTTTTGCGAGGACGATATCTCCCTTCTTCAGGTTCTTGCCCGTCTTCTTCGAGATGAATGCGGGGACCTTCTTGTCGAAGGATATGAAGTCGCTCGCTATCTGCGATACGTGCACAAGACCCTCCATAGGCCCTATCCTAACGAACGCGCCGAACTCGACCAGTTCTGAAACCTCCCCTGCCACCACTTCGTCGACCACAGGCATGAATGTAAGTACGTCGAACGTCGCGTCGTGATGGGTAGCGGGGTCTCCCGGATATATCGCGCCGTCGCTTATGTTCCTGACGTTGAATATCGCTACTATCACGCCCATATCCTTGTCAATGCTGCCTTCGTACCTGTTGCCGAGTACCTGCGCGGCTACCTGTTCCAGGTTGCTGCCAAAGTGCTCTGGAGGCAGCTTGAACATGTCCTTTATCGAGTAGACTTTATACAAATTATCACCATGATTTATCAATACAAATAGAGTTCACTTTAGGTGCCCATCTTTTGTGAGTTTGAAGCTCTCTATATTAATAGTCTTAAGCTTTTTATACAGTTCGGTATCGTTTGTTATCACTACTGAGTGCGGGTACCTGCGGGCTGCACCGTATACCCACGAATCAACGTTGCTGTTATTGCTATCTACTTCAATCTTTTTATACCTTATTGCTTCAAGCGCTGCCTTCGCAGATGCGCCTCTTTTGCCCCTGTTCATGGATATCCCCGCAAGCTCCCTTAGGACTCCCCTTGACACAAGGATCTTCCTGCCAGGAAACTTGTTTTTCGCTACCTCGAATGTGTCCCTCATATTGGAAAATCCAAAAAGGATAGAGCTGGTATCGAGTATTGCAAACCACATAAACAAGATTGTGCCTAGCCTTTTAAGTAGCTTTTCGTGACTGCAGCATCGGCGCGCCTTGGCGCCGTGGCGTCTAAGGCTGCTTCTCTCCTTGCCGCAGTCCATGCCACAGCCTCCACTCTTGCCGGTTTAATTGCGTCCCTCGAGATCGGCAGCCTGGTCACGTCGTTCCCCTCTTCCATGCCTGCATTGTAAGGCATTGCTGGCATACGGTGCCTTTTGTGGAATTTCATTTGCCCCGGTTAGTTGTAAGCTTGTACAGCATTTGCCAGCTTCGGGCTGTCGTAGATGTAGAAATCATAGAGCATTGCTGCCTTCTGCACCACGGTATCGACCACCATCACTCTCGGCTTTGATGCAAAAGTCCTTGCTATGGATGTTTTCAGCGCCGGTTCGAGCTTCCTCGGCACTGCCGCTTTCTGACATTTATCTCGGTAAAACTGTGTGTTCTGTCAGATATATAACTGCAAATTCTCGGAATCCGAAGGGAAATCTTCTGCACGTTTGGAGCATGATGGCAAGAGATTAAAGCCTATGTTGCGGAGTATAGAGCATGAAAAAGAGGGTAATCATACTCGGGGCAGCTGGACGCGACTACCATCTCTTCAATACGATATTCAGGGACAACCAGGATTATGAGGTTGTCGCATTCACAACTGCCCAAATACCGTTCCTTACTGGAAGGATTTACCCAAAGGAGCTCAGCGGAAAGCGCTATCCGAAGGGGATAAAGTCATACGACGAGAGCGAACTCCCTTCGCTCATAAAAAGGCTGAAGGCGGATGCCTGCGTTCTTGCGTACAGCGACCTTAGCTCTGATGCGGTTCTTACCAAGGCCAGCATTGTTAACGCGAACGGCGCGGACTTCTTGCTGATCGCCCCGGAGCGCGCGTACCTGAAGTCATCGAAACCCGTAATTGCCATCTGTGCTGTCAGGACTGGCAGCGGGAAGACGCAGACAACCAGGTACGTGTCGTCGCTTCTGAAGAGGCTCGGGCTAAAAGCCGTGATAATAAGGCACCCGATGCCCTACGGCATCCTCAAGGACCAGATAGTGCAGCGCTATACCACGCTCAAGGATCTTGACAAGTACAAGTGCACGATAGAGGAGCGAGAAGACTATGAGCCCCACATCAGGAACGGGTTTGTCCTCTACGCTGGAGTTGATTACGAAAAAATACTCAGGGCCGCAGAGAAAGAGGCAGACGTCGTGATATGGGACGGCGGCAACAACGATGCACCGTTCATCAAGCCAGACCTTATGATAACGGTCGCAGACCCGCTCAGGGCCGGCAACGAGCTCAATTATTATCCTGGCGCAATCTGCGCGCGATTGGCGGACGTGCTGCTGCTGAATAAGGTGAATTCGGCCACGAAAGAACAGATCGAGCGCGTGATTGAGAACCTAAATGGCATCAACCCAAGCGCAAAGATGTTCTCTGCAGATTCTGTTGTAAAGGTGGACAATCCAAAGCTGATAACCGGCAAGAAGGTGCTGATCGTCGAGGACGGACCATCAATAACGCACGGCGGGATGCTGTTCGGAGCAGGCACCATCGCAGCCAGGGAATACGGCGCCGCTGGCTACGCCGACGCAAAGCAGTATGCGGTCGGCACCCTAAAGGAGACGTTTGCTAAATACCCGCATCTTGGAATGGAGCTTCCCGCAATGGGGTACAGCCCAAAGCAGATAAAGGACCTCGAGGCGACAATAAACAGGGCGGATGCGGATTCGGTGGTGTCAGCCACGCCTACAATACTCAGGAACCTGATAAACTCGAACAAGCCGATTGCGCAGGTCTATTACGACCTCGCCCCGAAAGGCGAAGGGTTTGATAATGTTATAAAGAGCTTTGCTGCAAAATTGAAAAGGAAGAAGAAGCAGTAGGTCATTTCTTGAACAGGAAAATATTCTATGCGCTTGCCATAATCGGCATTATAATCGAGATCTATCTCACGATAGTCAAGTATCAGTCCAGCCTGCTCGTCTGCCCGAACACAGGAGTTATAAACTGCGAAAACGTTCTGACAAGCCCGTACTCGGAGATACTCGGAATACCTGTCTCTATCCTCGGAATAATCCTCTTTGCACTTGCTCCCATTTTCGTCTTCAAATACGGCGAGAGTGGCAGGTTCCTGTGGTCGATAGCTGGTGCAGGCGCAGTGCTGTACTCTCTCATTTCGCAGGCGATAATCGGCAGCGTATGCATCTACTGCCTTACAGCGGACACTGTGATAATCCTCCTGCTTGTCCTTATATTTCTTGAAGGGAGGAAGAAGGCGTGAATATAGCACACATGCACTCTGCTTTAAATATATTGTTGGTTATATCTCTAAAACGTGGGCTCGTAACTCAGCTTGGCCAGAGTGGTTGGCTCTTAACCAACAAGTCAGGGGTTCAAATCCCCTCGGGCCCACAATATCGATGGTCTATATGCGTGAAGCGCGGGTCAAGTTCAGAAGCGATGCAGAGTAGACTACGCTATCTTCTGCATCTCTACGTAAAGCTTCTCCGCCCTTTTCCTTGCCGCATTCCCGAGTGCGCTGCTTGCAACAGGCGCCAGCATCTGCCAGGCTTACTACAAGCAAACTTAAATATTATATGAAACCAATTGGTAGTGCTTCTCGGGTGACTCTGTGGGAAAGAGAAAAGCGCACACTAAAAAATCTGGTCCTAGCATCGAAGAGTCGCTGCTCAGAACAGGGAAAAGCGGCAATGATTTTTACGAACCGGAAAGGTTCAAGCCTGAGGTCTCTGCCCACAATGAAGATGGGAACCAGTGGGTGAACAATGAGGAAAAGCTGCGCTCGCTTTTTTCAGATATGGCTGCAAGGACCGCTTTAGTCACGGTCGACGAACTCCAGCCCGTCCCGGAATTCATCTTAATAGGTCTTGCCTACGAACTGCAGCTTGATGAAGGTATGTTTATTGGCGCGCTGAGAGAGCTCAGGGGTGCAGGGCTGGCCAAATCAAAAAGGCTCACCCTAGAGTGCGATTACGGCGCGGGAAGCGCACAGAGTGATGATATCTGGCTCCTGACAGGGGAGGGGAAGGAATATCTGGCAAGGATGCTCCACACCATTGACAACGCTCTTGCAGAGGAGCGAGCAGATATGGCAAACACCATCAGGAAACTATGGAAGGGCTTCCACACCGAGAACCTTGAACATTTCAGGGAGGGACAGCTGGCGCTGAAAAGGGAGAAGTCAGAGCAGTTGCTGCCCTACGACATAAAGGTAATGATCCTCTTGATGAAGAGCAGCCAGCAGCTGTTCCAGTTGACCCCTTCCCTGCTGGCGCAAATCCAGGAAAAGGCAGGCGGGGAGAAGAGGAACGTCATCGAATCCATGGTCAAGCTTGTAAACCTGGGATTCGTCGGTTTCAGCAAGCAGATTGCGAAGTCGCTCGTAGGCGGGAAGGAAGTCGCAAGCGTGGTATTCAGGTGCCTTCCGTACTGCGCTGAGCGGATCGCCGTATTGGCTGAGAATAAGGAGGCAAGAGAGGCGCTTGGCCGCGATGGCGTAGTCCTTGATCCTTCCCTTGTGGATTCATTTGTAAAGTCTGCCAGGACGGCGGACTATGGTGCAGCACCGGCTCGGCCAAAGATAAGGCAGAGCAGCCTGAGGGAACTCGCAGAGAACAGCGCTTAGCGCTCCGCCGGTAATGAGGTGCATTTAAATACCTTTTTGTGATAATACTATTTGCGTTATCTGAAAGCTATTTAATAATGATTCATAGATAAATAAGCAAGCCAAGGTGGCGGAAACCGGTAACGCGTGCGCCTGGAAAATATTGTTCCTGGAAGCGCATGTCCTTCGGGACTTCTGGGTTCAAAATAAACTTTTTCGGAAGTTTATGGATATCCCAGCCTTGGCGTTTATGTTAAGTGATGTATTGGCAGAAAAAGAAGGAAAGGAAGAAAAGAAGGAGGAGAAGAAGCAGCAGTCAGCGCAAGCGAAGGGCGAGAAGAAGTCGCCAGGAGCCACCGGAGGGCAGAGGAAGCCCGAGAGAGCTCCGTTATCCATAGTCAGGCTCTCAGGAAAGGATGTCAACGGTTCACTTAATCTTAAGAGGGCGATCGACCAGGTCCGCGGCGTTGGGACAAGCATGTCGAACGCGCTTGTTTTTGCAATAGAGACGAAGCTCAACATACCTAAGAGCTCGAACCTCGGCTCGCTATCAGAGCAGCAGATAGAGAGCATAGAGGAAGTTATAAAGAATCCTGCTCATTATGGAATCCCGATTTACATGCTAAACCACCGGAAGGACATGGAATCGGGGAAGAACATGCATTTCGTCAGCAACGATCTCCTCTTCGCGACAAGGCAGGATGTAAACAGGGAGATTTCGGGCAGGACGTGGAGGGGTCACAGGCACCAGTATGGACAGAAGGTACGCGGACAGCGCACGAGGTCAACCGGAAGGACCGGCACGACAGTAGGAGTCGTAAAGAAGGCAGAAGCCGCGAAGGCGATGCCGGCGAAGGGCGGAGAGGCGAAGAAGGAGGAAAAGGCAGCGCCTGCAAAACCAGCAGCATAATGAAGTGATATTTTGGGAGCACCAAAAAGGAATAGGAAAAAGTATGACAAGCCAAAAGACATGTGGAACCTCGCAAGGATCAGTGCAGACAATGCACTGCTTGAGGAATATGGCTTGAAGAACATGAGGGAGCTTTGGAAGGTGCAGACAGAGCTTTCCACCCTTAGAAGGAATGTTAGGTCGCTCCTCTCCGGAACGTCCATGCAGGGGACAGCAGTCCAGGAAAGGATGGTTGGCAGGCTTGCAAGGTATGGAATAACAAGCAACCAGTCGACGCTTGACAACCTGCTTGACCTCAATGAGAATGCGTTCCTGTCAAGAAGGCTTCAGTCGCTTGTATTCAAGAAGGGCCTCGCAAAGACGATAAAGCAGTCGAGGCAGCTTATTGTACACGGTTATATTTCAATAAACGGCAAGAGGGTGAACAAGCCCGGCTACCGCGTAAGCGTTGGCGAGGAGCCGCACATAGGCTACTACAAGAGGATAGACCTCGATGGTGTAAAGGCGAACGCCGATGAGAAGGCTTCGGAGAGCAGGGAAGAGGCAGCTGCCAAGGTTGCAGAGGTAAAGGCAGAATAATATCGATGGTGCAAAGATGGGTGGGGGAAAGAAATCTGCTGGAACAAAGAAGACAAAGGCACCAGCCGAAGGAGAGACCAAGAAGAAGGAGATAGTTTCTTACGAGGCGAAGGCACTCGAAGAGGCGAAGATCAAGGCGAAGCCCGAAAGGTGGGCTGTCGCGCACGTATATTCATCGAAGAACGATACAATAATAACGCTTACTGACATGAGTGGCGCCGAGACGATAGCGGTCGGCAGCGGCGGAATGATGGTGAATGCTGATTCTCAGGAGGGAACTCCATACGCAGCCATGCAGGCGGCTTACAAGGTTGCTGCTGCAGCGAAGGAGAAGGGTGTCACCAACATAAACATCGCCATAAGGGCGCCTGGAGGACATAACTCAAAGACGCCGGGCCCAGGAGCGCAGGCAGTGGTAAGAGTGCTTGCGAGGAGCGGCCTTCGGGTCAACAGGATAGAAGACGTAACTCCAATCCCAACGGACACGACAAAGAGGAGAGGGGGCAGGAGAGGAAGGAGAGTCTAATCTTCCTTCTTTCCGAGTTTTTTTTCAGCATAGCCATGCCAGAATGTTGTATGTTTCAGGACTTTCCTTACAAAGGTGCGACCTGCGAGCGGCCTGTGGTGCAGCTTCCTGAATTTATTTGATAATTGCTCCATCTCGCCCACCTCTTCGCTCTTAAGCCTTTTTCCCATGGCTGCAATGTTCTCGGCTAGATGCTTTTCCGTGCTGGCTTTCGGTATAGCAACGACAGGTTCCTTTTTAATGAGCCAAACGAGGGCTGACTGCGCCGCTGTCATCCCATATTTGCTGCCGATTGCAGCGAGCTCATCAAGAAGCTGTCTCCTTTTTGTGTTGAAAAGTGCACCGCTGCCGAACGGGCTGTAAGCTATAAGGGTAATGTTTTCCCTTTTGCAAAAGTCAATGAGGCCATCCGCTTCCGGCTCCCTCATTATTATGCTGTATTCCACCTGATTGGAGACTATGTCGCTGTGACTCAGGCATGCCTGTGCCTCTTGAAACTCCTTTACATTGAAATTGCTCACCCCGATGTGCCTTATCTTTCCCTCTTTCTGAAGGTGCTCCATGGCCGACATCGTCTCTTCTATCGGAACCGTATAATTTGGCCAGTGGAGCTGGTATAGGTCTATGCATTTTACTCCAAGTCTTTTGAGGCTTGCATCACAGGCTTTTAGGACACTGTCATAATCGAAGTGCGCAGGCCAGATTTTTGACGCTATGAATACACCGTCCCTTCCCTTTACCGCCTCCCCAACGAGCGGTTCTGTGCCGTATATCTCCGCTGTATCTATGAAGTTATCCCCGAGCTCTAGGCCTTTCTTGAGTGCAGCTAACGTCTCGCTGTTGGTGCCCAATTGCCATGTCCCCATGCCGATTGCGGGGATTTTTTCCCCGGTCCTTCCGAGAGTCTTGAAAATCATGATTATTATTTAGCAGGCTACAAAATTAAATACGCTGATGCCCAAAGCATACGCAAAGCAATAAATAGCCATTGCGACACTTCTTATTGTACAGTTTTGTACGCCTCGTGGATGGGGTTGGGTTGTTACGGTTTCTTTATGTGCCAGTGTGAGGTTTCTTATCCTTAACTCAGAGAAGATACTATGCAAAAGCTCGACAA
This sequence comes from Microcaldota archaeon, assembly GCA_021790455.1. Classification (GTDB taxonomy): domain Archaea; phylum Micrarchaeota; class Micrarchaeia; order Micrarchaeales; family Micrarchaeaceae; genus JAJZYD01. The sequence continues at coordinate 15,380 of JAJYDY010000020.1, forward strand.
TGTGGAGATAACGAGGCAGACTTATGAGAAGATTGCCAAGTGGTACGCAGACAAGCATATCCCTACGCTATGGGAAGATGAGCAGAAGAAATTCGAGTCATTTCTCAAGAGAGGGGCGAAGATCTTGGACGCTGGCTGCGGTCCTGGAAGGGATACGAAATACTTCACTGATCACCGATATGACACGATAGGCATTGATTTTTCCTCTTCGATGCTCGCGGAGGCAAAGAAAAGATTCCCTGACTGCAAATTCAGCCTGATGGACATGAGGAAACTGACATTTGAACCAGAATCATTTAACGGTATATGGTGCTGTGCGAGCCTCTTGCACTTTAGGAGGGAAGAGCTTCCAGCGGTCTTCAAGAATATAAACAAAGTCCTAAAAGAGGATGGAGTACTTTTCGTTGCAGGTGAATTACCCCACGGCAAGCCGTGGGGCATCTGAGTCGCAACTCAGCGCATCTTGAATAGTTTGAGTTGTTTGTAGGAAAACTTTTCCTCTTTTGAACCTTGACGTTGTATGTATCTTCTGATGAT
>JAJYDY010000021.1 GCA_021790455.1 Microcaldota archaeon
AACAGATTGTCCTATTGAGTTTGTACAGCTGCACGTCTTTGTATCGCCTATACAACCTCCGTACGTGCTGTGGAGTTACCCTCTGTTGTTTTGCGATCCCATACACAGATAATTCTCTTTTATGCATCTCCCTCACAATCCATCTGATCTTCCTCAGATTCAACGTTCTCATGATTTGTTTGTCTCTGAGAGCGCCTAACTGCTTTATCGAGAGAACCTTATTTCGGGATAATACACTTTCCTTTTTCCCGTGTGGCAAGATATTAAGATACGGCTCCAAATATTTGCATGGCCAGAGAATTTCTTGTGGTGCACGGCATTGTGCAGGGAGTTGGCTACAGGCACTTTGTGTGGAGGACTGCACTGAAGTTCAGCATCAGGGGATTTGTAAGAAACGCTGAGGACGGCAGCGTAGAGATACTGGCGGATGCAGAGCCAGCCATGCTCAAGAAATTCACAGAGGATATAAATGTCGATTTCCAGAACGGCCCGCAAGTTATAGGGATAGTCCGCGATGATAAGCGGCTCGGGGAATTCGAAGGGAAAGCGTTTGTGGAATTCACGATCGAGGATTTAGACCAGTGAAATCTATTTAAACCAATCGTTCCAATAATTATCGGTTTTTCGTCCTGGAAAAAAGCAAGAAGGGGGAACGAGACAAAAGCCGTGATTCCATGGTAAATCTAATAGTGGTACCAATAGTAGGGGCTCTACTTGCGCTCCTTTATGCAGCTATAAGCGCAAGCTATGTCATAAAGCAGCCAAAGGGAAACGAAAAGATGAACAAGGTTGCAGCAGCCATCAAGAAGGGAGCGAATGCATTCCTGAAAAGGGAATACAGGACCGTTCTGGTATTTGGAATAATACTGGTCATAATATTTGCGATTGCGTCTTATTACGACCCGGCAGTAGTCCCGGCGCCGACTCCAATCGCATTCGCATTCGGTGCAGTGCTTTCTGCATTTGCCGGATATATAGGAATGGAGATATCAGTTCGCGCTAACCTCAGAACTGCGAAAGCGGCCGAGAAAGGCCTCAAGCATGCCCTCAATGTCGCGTTCAAGGGAGGGGCAGTGACAGGAATGGCGGTCGTCGGCCTTGCGCTTCTCGGATTCTCTATAATGTTCATAATCTACCAGAATCCAGTCGTCCTCATCGGATTCGGATTCGGGGCAAGCCTCGTCAGCCTGTTCGCAAGGGTGGGCGGAGGGATATACACCAAGGGTGCGGACGTAGGTGCGGACCTTGTCGGAAAGGCAGAAATAGGGATACCGGAGGATGACCCGCGAAACCCTGCCGTCATCGCGGACAATGTAGGCGATAATGTTGGCGACTGCGCAGGAATGGCAGCAGACCTCTTCGAATCGTATGTGATAACAGTCCTCGCATCAATGCTTCTTGCATTCTATGCAGGGCTTACTGGAACAGCGCTGCTCCTACCACTGCTTGTAGGCGGGGTGGCGGTCGTAGCATCGATACTAGGAACATTCGTGGTCAAGACGGAAGACAAGAACAAGATATGGTCAGCGCTGAACAACTCGCTCAAGATGTCGGCGATCCTCGCAGCAATAGGATTTGTAGCGCTTACATACTACACTGGCACTGTGCAGTACCTTGTGCCGCTCATAGCTGGTATAATAGTTGCTGTCCTTCTTGCAGAGATAACGGGACACTATACTAACAAGAACACAAAATCTGTCAGAGAGATTGCCATCGCATCAAAGTCTGGCGCCGGCACCAATATAATATACGGCACTGCGAACGGAATGCGCGCCACGATGTATCCAGTATTAGTGATAGTAGTCGCTATACTTGCTTCCTATCTTGCATCTGGCGTGTTCGGGATAGCGCTCGCGTCGATGGCTATGCTGTCGTTGACCGGAATAGTTGTTTCTATCGATAGTTATGGTCCGATAACGGACAATGCAGGCGGAATAGCTGAGATGTCAGGAATGGGCAAGGGTGTCAGGGAGATAACGGATCCACTTGATGCTGTAGGCAACACGACTAAGGCGGTTACAAAGGGATTCGCAATCGGGGCAGCAGCTCTCGCAGCGCTTTCATTGTTCGTCGCCTTTGCAAGCGCAGCCCACCTGACAAGCATAGACATACTCAACCCTCTTGTGATCAGCGGGCTCTTCATAGGCGCAATGATACCATATGTATTCTCAGCCATAGTCATGAGGGCAGTAGGCGCTGCAGCATCCAAGATAGTAGAGGAAGTCCGCCGCCAGTTCAAGACCATAAAAGGCCTGATGAAGGGGACAGCGGATCCAGACTATGCGAAGGCGGTCGACATCACGACAAAAGCCGCTATTGCATCTCTGGCAGCTCCTGCGCTCCTCGGCATACTTTCGCCGATACTTGTGGGGTTGATATTGGGACCCCAAGCTCTTGCAGGGCTCCTCGCAGGTGTTATAGTCTCAGGACTTGTGCTTGCACTCTTCCTGACGACCAGCGGTGCCGCGTGGGACAACGGCAAGAAATATATAGAGGAAGGAAGGTTCGGAGGAAAGGGATCAGATGCGCACAAGGCTGCAGTTGTAGGAGATACAGTCGGAGACCCATTCAAGGACACGGCAGGTCCTGGGATCAATCCACTGATAAAGGTGATCAACATGGTCTCGCTGCTGATTGCTCCTACGATCGTGGCTTTTTCGCTCCCTGCATTTTTGCACTTGGCACTCTAAGTGCATAGATGTCCGGAGATGCTGAGAATCAGTTTTAGTTTATTTTGTTGTCCTTTACAGTAGGTTCCTTAGCTATCTCCTCCTGTATGCACTCTATCGAAAGGTTCCTGTCGAACCTTTCTGCTATCGCGCCATCCTCGTCGTATATGTAAGCGGTGATCTTGAACTTGTAATCATCAGGGTAGTTGTTCGGCCTGGTGTAGAGCTTTACTATCTTGCTGGATCCGCCCATCGGCTTCAGTATTCCTATTCTCGTCTTGCCGGTGTTCATCTCGATGTCGTGCGCAAGCGAGAGAGGAGAAGCGACGACAATTTCGCACTCGCCCCAGTATAAACTGCTCTCAGTTAGGTTCTTGAGATTTATCTCCATCCGCACTTCGTTTCTCGAGAATGCCTTGAGTTTCTGGGGAATAAAGGAAACAGCTAAGTCAACGTTCATCCTGCCACCACTGTAAAGGATTGAACACTAATCTTAATAAAGGTAGCTAATAGAATTATAGGATTATCTTACAACAGTATGCAGTTTACTTGTCAGTGTTTTCAATGGAACTCAATGAATCGAAGCTCATAGAAAGGGAGATAACAGTCAGGAGCCTGGTGCTCACAAAGGAAGTGACGGAGACCAGGAGGAGCCTGATAAGATGGCTGGCCCTGTCGATGGGCGTGATAAACCCTGGAGAGTCAAGGCTCGGAGCGCTATCTGTCTTAGACTCTATCCTTTACTTTCAGTTCAACCAGAAGAAAGACCCGACCGTCAACGAGCTAATGGAGTACATAGGCAAGACGTGGGAGCCGATAAACGAAAAGACGCTAAGGTACCACCTCCTCCAGCTCAACAAGGCGAACATAGTGCGCCATGCGAAGGGCCAATACTTCCTTGCGCAGCCGGACGGAAGCGAGAAGTACGATGAGACAGCGTGGGTGAGCCACTACTTTACTACTGAGATAAATCCGATAAGGGACAAGATAATTTCCGCTATAAAAGAGCTTAAGAACAGGCAATAAAAGCAGAAGGAAAAAGGATAAAACAAGAATAAAAACAAAAACAAAGGCTGGTTTTATGGTCTCGAAAATAGAGATAGGAGTATATGCGGTCGTGATAATAGCGGTGGCGCTTGCAGTGGCATTTGCAGTGTCAAGCTTTCTCCCAAAATCCTATGGAGTTTCGGTGCAGTTCCAGCAGCTCTCGCAGCAGACAGTCACCTATCCGTACCAGATAGGGAACTTCAGGGTCCTTGTCAACAACACAGGCTCGAGCGAGATACCATCCATTGTCGTTGTTACATACCTGAACAACAAGCAGCTGCACAGTTACACAATATCGAACCTGGGGTCGCATAACCTGGTTGTCCTGAACTTAAGCTACATCTACCCTGCAAACGGGACATACAGCTTCCAGGCGGTAGCGGATCCATCTGATATTCTTCCGATACAGGACAGGGCATCCGCGAGCAGCGGATTCACGGTAAACGTCAGCGCACCCGAGACTCCGAATGTATACACGGCAGTCCCCAACAACAACATCAGGGGCACTGAGAGCTTCACGCTCTTTCCGGGAGGGCTTGCACAGGCGCTCTTCATATCACAGTTCTTCAAGGTGCGCCAATATAACTGGCTCACCGGAAACAACAACGCAACAATAAAGCTGCTCGATTCGCTTATCAGCTACATATCCTCCGTAAACGGCGCATACGTTGCATACAACGATTCCACATCATCCTATGTCGTATGGTCACAGACAATAGCTAACCAATCCATCGTCTACAAGGCATTTGAAGGCCTCGGCGTGCCCGTGAGCAACATAAGCATATCTGGCCAGAGCGTAGTCTATGCAAGGCTCGGCAACGGCACCAGCGCATGCGAACTCTATGACAGGGGATGGACCAAGGTGCTCGAGTTCACGAACACGAGCTCTGATATGCAGACGTGCGCATCCCTTCTCGGCAACACATACAATGCAACACAGCCAACTGCGTTTGTCAACGCGCTCAAGGCGAACCAGAACCTCTCACGATACCAATCCCTGTTCAAGTACCTCAACTCAACGGCGGGCGGCTCGGCCCTTATAATGGAGAACTCATCTATCGCAGCGTTCAACCTGTTCCAGAGCCAGTACGGATTCTTCGGCAGCTACATAAGGGAAAATACCCCACTGATAAACCTCTCATCTCTGAATTCAACCTGCGCTGGATTTGTCTTCTCGCTCAATGGGACGAGCGTATGTTCTAATCAGGTAAGGGGAAGCGCACAGCTGCCAAGCCAGTACCTGCTCGCAAACTCCACGGAGATAGCGCAGGACTACACAGCTACGCTCTACTCCCTGGTCAACAGGACACAGTACGGCTTCGCTGCTCAGACCAGCGGATCAGACCTGATATACTACCTCAACATCTCGGGCGCAGCGCTACAGTGGAACTCAAACATAAAGGACAGCTGCGCATTCTCCCAGCAGATCTCCTGCAAGGCTGTGAGTTTCAACAACCTAAATAGCACGGCGGTGCTCAACCTGACGAACAAGCTCGGCAGCACGATAACAATAAACAAGATAGGCTGCTTCGTACCCGGTTTCGAGACCAACTTCACAGTCAACAAGACGCTAGCCAGCAATGCGAGCGCTGACGTTAACGCATACTGCATAGGCAGGATCCCCGGCGCCAACTTCGGCCCGCTTCTCAATTTCAACCTCGCAATAAACTACACGGAGTTCGGGAACCTTCAGTATGCAGGCGGATTCCTCAATGTATCGAATTCGGGAAGATGATGGATGGAAATAAGCGAAACAGCAAGGAACGTGCTCGCCAATGGAAGCATAAAGGTAAGGGTGAAGAGGTCGGGGATGCTTCAGCAGATGACATTCACAATCAGGAAGGTCCCTCTTGGCAAGGATTATTCTGTGGAGCTCTTCCTTGACAGGGTGATAGACATAAGCGAGCTGCAGAGAATAGCCAACGAGATTGGGCTTCCAGTCGAGACGCAGAACGGGAAGGCGTTCCCCACCGGCACCGGCGCTAAAGACTTCCTAAATCTGTGAAACCGCTCACTGGAACTCGGCGAGCTTCTTCCACCACCTTACTCTCTTCTCTATCCAGGCGTCGATGGAATACTTGCTCGGTCCGTATCCCGCGTTTATTATCATGAGGCAGACAAAGACAAGGCTGTAGATTATACCAGTCCCTATATCGGTCGAGCCGGGTCCATAAGGGCCGCCGAATCCTTCGGGGACTGCCCATATGAAAAGGCTGAGGACCATGCCTACCATGTAAGTGATCTTCCTTATCCCTCCAAGTATGAGTCCTAATCCAATGAGCATCTCTCCGGTCCCCACGAGAGTCGCCCAGAACAGCGGGTCTTGTCCCACTACGCTGCTCCAGAAGTTGAACCATGGCATGAGCCAGCCGGGCTGCCCGCTTCCAGCTCCCTGGATCAGTTGTGGGAATGCTGCCGCTGTTCCTGGAGTGAATTTGAGGAGACCGTCTACGAGCCAGACGATGCCGAAGATTATCCTTATTGCGCTCTTTAGCTTGTCCTTGTGCCTGTAGAGCCAATGGCTTTTTTCCTTCATCACTACCGCGTGATAGCTATTCTCAGGAAACTTTTAAAAGCGCGTCTTCTCATATCTACAAGTGGTGCGATGGCGATAAGCTCTGGATTCATCAGCGGCTTCTTCAACTACTTCCAGAGAGCGCTTGGCAGCTTGCCGCTTTCCAGTCCCATTTCCATTATTCTATCTCTTATCATATACTTGATCGCGCTGTCAGTAATCTTCATGACTTTTGCCTATGTGTTCGGGTGGGTGGAGAGGAAGGTCATGGCGCGCGCGCAGTCGAGGCACGGTCCAACATATGTCGGGAAGTGGGGATTCCTCCAGAACCTTGCAGACTTCATAAAGCTGATAGCGAAGGAGAACATAATACCGGACAGTGCGGACAAGCCCCTCTTCCAGACAGCCATACCTGTGCTGTTTGCGGTGTTCGTCCTGATGCTCGCGCTCATACCTTTCACAAACTCCTTTGTTGGAGTCGGGACAAGCCTGTCGTTGCTCCTTGTCTTCATGCTGCTTTCATTCACACCTCTTCTCGTCTTCATTGCTGGTTGGACCAGCGGCAACAAATTCTCCTCTATAGGAGCCCAGAGGTCGGTAGTCATGCTCCTGAGCTACGAGATTCCAATTCTGTTGGTGGTCGCAGCGATAGCGTTGCTTGCAAACGGGTACGGCTTCACCTCGATAGTAAACGCGCAGTCCAGCATGTGGTACGTTGTCCTCATGCCTATAGGCTTCGTTGTCTTCTTCATCGCTCTTCTCGGAGAGCTCGACAGGCCGCCATTCGACCTGAGGGAAGCGGACAGCGAGCTCATCGCAGGCTGGCTTACGGATGTGAGCGCACCATACTACGGACTTGTGCTCTTCCTTGATTACACAAGGATGCTGGTCGGCACGCTGCTGCTGGCGATTCTATTCTTTGGCGGATGGCTCGGCCCGTCGTTCATACCCCCGTTCGTCTGGCTGATGGCGAAGGTCGTGATACTGGCGATGTTCATAATATTCATACGCGCGACAACCGTCAGGATGAAGATAGACAGGCTGCTAAGGCTCGGATGGAAGTACCTGATGCCGCTCGCAGTAGTTAATTTAGTTGTTACAGTTGCAATATTCATATAGGGCGAAATGGGATCGGGATGATATTGAAATCGATAGCAAAGGTAGCCACCGAGTCATTAAAGAAACCATTTACCTTGGAGTTCCCGGAGCACGTGGAGAATCTCGCAGACAACTACAGGGGCATACACAAGCTCGACATGAACACATGCATAAACTGCCAGGCATGCGCTAGGATATGTCCGAACCAGACCATCGTGATGGTGGAGGCTGACAGCCCGACAGCATTCCATGCAGACAACAAGCCGAAGCTGTTCCCTGAGATAGACCTTGAGCGCTGCCTCTTCTGTGCGCTTTGCGAGGAGGTGTGCCCTACAGACTGCCTTGTGCTCACAAAGAGCACGGAGCTGGAGGCCTATGATAGGAGGGACCTCGTGAAGAGGCCGGAGCAACTCGAATGAAGGTGGAGAAATGGGAAGCAAGCAAAAGCAGCAGAGCGCAATCGAATACCTCATGACCTACGGGTGGGCTATCCTAATCATCGTGGTGGTGCTTGCAATATTATTCCTTTTCAATATCTTCAATGGGGGCATAGTGTCAGCCAACACCTGCCTATCGTCCACTAACTTCGCGTGCATAAGCGCTCCTATACTGAACAGCAGCGGGTACCTGAGCGTTAATCTTGGCAACTACGGATCAGAGGTTGTTGCGACTGGGATAGCCTGTACGAACAGCAGTGCACCTGCGCCGGCGTCTTTCTTTCCCCTTCCGAACATCGATATGCAGAACGGCCTGAACTACACAATCTCAATACTGTGCCCTATACCAAGCGGCATAATTGGGACTAAATTTAACGGCGCACTGTGGCTGCAGTACAAGTCGGTTGGCGTCAGTGGGCTTGTTGAGAAAATTACATCGATAAGCGTCGCGGTAAGCACGCAGAATCCTGTCTCAAAGGTGAGCACGACAAGCAGCACATCAACCACCACCTCCACAAGTACCACTTCCACAAGTATCCCATCCACAAGTACCACCTCCACAAGTACCACCAGTGTAGCTACAACTACAGTTTACTACGCCATGGTCGGGATAAGCAACAATCAAAATGTGATAACTCCAGCACCATTCCAAGTCCTGATAGATGTGCCTAGCTCGAGCTACAGCAGCTACATCAACCCGAACTGGAATAATGTCAAGTTCACGACGAGCGCAGACGGCGCCGGAACCGCGCTGGAGGCGTGGGTCGAAGAGAACGCAACCAACACAGCAGGGAGCACACCTGTATGGATAACCCTCCCATACGGCATTTCTGCAAATGGCGGCATCTCCATATCAATGAACTTCATGCCAACGAATGTAATGAATGCAACATGCGCTGCAGGAGCCAATCCAGAAACAAACCCGTCAACATGCGATACTGGAGAAGCGCCGAACCTCTCTGCAACATACGCGCAATATGATAACGGAGTACAGGTGTTCAACTTCTACGACGACTTTGCAGGAACAGCGCTAAACAGCCACTGGTCAGTTAATGGCGGTTGGAGCTATACCGTAAACAACGGCTTGACCATAACACAATGGCCAGGTGGAGGAGGCGGCATATACAGCACAACAACATATGCGTATCCAATGGTTGTGGACTCATTCGCAGATCCCGTCATAACGAATGGTGTAGGTGGCGTGGCAGACGGAGCGGGAACAAGCGCTTATTCTGGCGCCGGAAGCTCGCAATCTATCGGTTTCAGCAATGCCCCGAGTCCAGAAGCGGGCTACGGCAGTACAAACGCCTACGGTAGCAATTATACAACCTCCCTTGCCTTGTACACTATAGAGGTACCTTCTTCAAGCATAGTCAACTACTTCGTTGGCTATGGCAAACAGCAGACCATGACGAGCGCCATTCCTCCATCCCCTCTGCCTGTGAGTCTTGTAATGGGGTATGGGTGCTGCGGTGGAAGCCCGTCACCGCAGTCGTATGTCTATTGGATTAGGGAAAGGGCTTATCCGCCAAACGGAGTGATGCCAGTCATAAGCTTCGGCGGTGTTGTGTAAGAGCAAACCCACAAGGAATTTAAACTCTCGGAGAGAGAATTGCTGTGGGGCTATTTGGGGGGTTGAAATGATAGATTTGATCGTTTTCGCTGTTCTGACAATATCCATGCTTACGCTCTCCGCCCTTATATTTGAGCTAAAGGATGTGCTTCACGCAGCTGTTGCGCTCGCATTGCTGTTCCTTTTCAATTCGCTGTTCTTCCTGCTGGTAAACCAGCCCCTTCTTGCAGTTGTGCAGCTGTTCATAATGGTCGGCGGGATAGCCACCTTCCTGTTTGTAGGAGTGGGATCAGCCGCGTATTCGAAGTTCGGCCATACCAGGAAGCTCGTGCTTGTTGTATTATGGGCGGCGCTGTTCGTAGTCCTTGTCAGCGCGCTCAACGGAGTGAGATTCACGTCAGAGCTGCCTTCTGCTACCTTCTGGTCCAGCAATATCGCATCATCATTGCAGTCGAGTGCAGCGCTGTTCTACGTTATGGCGCTTGCGATGTTCGGCGTATCCCTTGGGGCGATCATCCTGCTAAAGAAAACAAAAAAGAGTGCGAAGAAATGATACCTGTGGAATATTTTGCGGTGGTGAGCTTCGCGCTCTTCGCGATAGGCCTTGCGGGCGTAGCAGCAACGCGGCACTTCGTGCTCATGATTTTCTCGATAGAAGTTGCGCTGGTCGCCGCGACTCTCATCGCAACGGTTTTCTTCTATTTCAATACTGGCGGGAACATAATGCTGCTTCTGTTCACGATATGGACGATAGCAGCCAGCGAAGCGGTCGCACTGGTCGCATTCTACAGATATATTTCAAAGTACGAGACAAATATGGACGTTGCAAAGCTTTCGAAGCTGAGGGATAAATGATGCTCGCGCTTATAGTGATACTTCCGTTGATAATGGCTGCTTTCCTGGCATTGCTTTTCAGAAACAACGGAAGCATCGTGAAGTACACTGCCCTCGCAGCCAGCATAGCCTCCCTCCTGCTCATCATTTATCTATACCTCAGCATCGGCAGCGGGCCTTTTAGCCCGCAGAGCTTCCAGTGGTTCAGCCTTGGAAACATTTCCTTCAACATCTCAATAATAACAGCGCCGATCAACATGTTCCTGCTTTTGCTTGTGGGGATAATGACGCCGCTTATCTTCCTCTACTCGATAGGGTTCATGAACATGCAAAGCCAGCAGGCCCGTTTCTATTTCGAGATGAGCATATTCGCAGCCGCGATGATGCTGCTTGCCATCTCTGCGAGCCTTATAACGATGTTCATAGCGTGGGAGATGCTAGGGGTAACCAGCTACCTGCTCATTGGGTTCTGGTACTGGAAGGAGAAGCCGCCCGCTGCGGCAAGGAAGGCGATCACAATCATACTAATCGGCGACATGCTGATGCTGGTCGGAATACTTCTCATCGGAATCACTTACGGGACATTCGAGTTCTCAGCTCTCTTCTCTGCGGCGCCAACGCCTGCTCTCGATACCGCACTGCTGCTTATACTGCTTGCCGCTTTCACCAAGTCTGCACAGTTCCCGTTCCACGAGTGGCTGCCTGATGCGATGGAAGGCCCCGCACCCGTTTCTGCGTTCCTTCATTCATCGACAATGGTCAAGGCCGGCGTATTCTTGATTGCCGTGCTGCTTCCGCTCTACATATCTGCCGGACTGCTCCCAGTTATGCTCATATTCGGCCTGATAAGCGCAATCCTCGGGGTGTCAAATGCGCTGGCAGAGCGCCACATAAAGAAGATCCTGGCATATTCCACAATAGAGGACCTGGGCCTGATGTTCGTCGCCCTTGGGCTCGGCTCGCTCTTCGGCGCAATGCTCCTGTTCTTCGTGCAGACCTTCTACAAAGGGCTCCTCTTCATGGGAGCCGGCTCGCTGATGCGCGCCAACAACGAGCGAGAAGACATCTTCACGAATTACTCCTCTGCAACCAACAAGCTGATATTCGTCCCAATTGTCATAGGTGCGCTATCCATGGCCGGGATATTTCCCCTCAGCGGCGTATTCGGGAAGAGCGCGATAGCCAGCGTGGCAGAGGATACGAACATTCTCGCCTATGCTGTGCTTGTGCTCCTCGGGCTCGGAAGCAGCATCTACATCTTCAGGTGGCTTTTCATCCCGATGAGCAAGCCATTCAAGGACGAGAAGCAGATCGAAGTCAACTACAGGATAACCCCGAAGACGATGATAGCCGCGGCGATTGTACTTGCAATCCTGGTGATCATAGCACCAATTTTTTACGCATATCCAACACTCCTCACTCTCGGGATTTTCTCAGGTTCATCTATCCCCCTGAATGAGATGGCAGAGGTCAGCGTAATAGCGTTGGTCGGACTCGCGATAGCATACAGGATATACAGGCAGGGACACGCGCTGCATGTTGCATCGGCGAACAGGCCGCTCTACGTCGCATTCTACAACAGCATCATAGTTAATGGACTCTACCTGTACCTTGCAAAGGCTGTCGCGTCGGCAGCAGATGCCGCCGGATACCTTGACCTGAAGCTTGACAAGCTCACCTACTCCGCATCGAGCGCAATGCTCTCTGTAGGGTCAGCCTTAAGAAAACTCGTAAACGGGCAGACGAACGTCTACGTTGCCGCATTCGTTATAGGAATCGTGCTGCTGCTCGCACTTTTCATCTGGTGACAGTATGGCTCAATTCATAGGGATATTGCTGGTGTTGCTCTCCTTTGGGATAGTTGCAACTATATTCTCCAGCGAAAGGATGAGCAAGACAGTAGCGAGCGCCTTCTCTCTGCTCGCCCTTGTCGTGGTCGCTGCCGCATTCTTCTACATGCTGCAGACAGGGAGCGTGAACTACACGGAGAACTACTCTTATTACATCACACAGCCGAGCATCTCGTTCGGATTCCAGTTCTCTCCTATATCGTTCGTCCTTGTGCTGATGACATCGATTGTCTCCTTCGTCACCCTGCTTTCAGGCAATATGGAGAACGAGAACAGGAAGACGTCCAGCATGCTCATCCTGCTCTTCGAGCTAGCAGCGATCGGCCTGTTCACCTCCGGCAATCTCTTCCTGTTGTTTATATTCTGGGATGTCGGGGTGATATCGCTGTTCTTCATGATATACTTGCTAGGCTCGTCCAACAGGAGGAGAGCGGCAGTCAAGTTCCTGATATATGAGCTTTTTGCGAGTCTTGCCCTTCTGTTCGCGATCATGCTCGTGTACTTCTACACGCCGTTGCATTCGTTCGACATACAGTATATAATATCAAATGCAGGGCTGATTTCGCTCCCGGTGCAGGCGCTGATATTCTCATCATTCTTCATTGCATTCCTGATCAACATGCCTGTATTCCCGGTGCACCTGTGGCTGCCGGATGCGCACACGGAGGCTTCTACGCAGGGATCAATGCTGCTCTCCGGAATTCTCACCAAGTTCGGAGGCTATGGAATGATACTTACCTTCTTCATGATGCCGATAGCAGCCCATCTTGAGGTGCCGATAGCCATCCTCGCCGGATTCTCCGCTATATACTCCGTATTCGTCCTCATGACACAGCATGACATAAAGAGGATAATAGCGTACTCCACCATAGTCGAGATGAGCATAATACTTGTCGCGATAGCATCGTTCAACCAGTTTGGTATAAGCGGCGCAGCGTACGGCATGCTCGCGCACGGCCTCACTATCGCAATGCTCTTCCTCGCCGCAGGGTCGATCGGCCACATGTTCGCAGAGCGGGACATAAGGAACCTCAGGGGCGTTGTGAGGAACGCGCTGTCCACATCGTACACCTTCCTTGCAGGAGTCTTTGCAACTACCGGAGTACCTCTCACAGCGGCGTTCGTCGCTGATGCCCTGATATTCATGGGCGCGATAAAGACGTTCTCGATATACGGTGCAATACCGCTCGCAGCCCTCCTCCTTCTCGGTGCATTCCTTTATTACGTTGTCAACAAGTCCATGCTCTCGACAAGGGAGTATTCCAGGAATCCGCGGTTCATAAGCAGGAGCCAGAAGGCGGGATATGCGATCCTGCTTTCATCGATATTCATCTTCGGAGTATTGCCTTTCCTGCTGCTTAATTTCTTCTCCAACATATGAGTGATAAAAATGTACGACCTTAGTATGATGCCGATTTATGGAATAATCCTGCTCCTTGCATCTGGGATGGCCGGTATGCTCATAAGGAAAAAGATTGCGCAGCTGGTGTCGAGCAGCGTACTCCTCGCACTCATTATGGTGTTCTCCATTCTTCTGCTCCTGACGGGGCAGAGCGCACTGATAGCCGGCATGATGGCGGAATATCCGTTCTCGCTGCTGTTCGTCTTCCTCTTCTCGATAACCCTGTTTCTGGTAAACCTGCTCTCCTACAAGTACTCGAGCGATTACATATCTTTCTCCCTCCTGTTCTCATTTGCGGCTGCCGGAGCATTCCTTGTAGCGCTTTCTGCATCGCTCGTAACAATAATACTCGGCATAGAGCTCATGTCCCTGCCGACCGCATTCATGATAATGATCAATGGCAAGAAGTTCATAGAAGCGGCCGTCAAGC
>JAJYDY010000045.1 GCA_021790455.1 Microcaldota archaeon
AGCGGAGAAATGAAAAAGATGCTGCAGGACGAGATACTTGATAAGATTGCACCGATGAAGGAAAGGCTGGAAAAGATAACAGCGAAGGATATGGCAAGAATGATAATGAGAAATGACGATATCGATGTAGAGGCAATGATAGAAAAGTCCGGAGTGCTGTCTGAAGAGACCAAAAAAGAATAACAAGCTAAGATCCTCATCCAGAAGTTCTCTCATAAATGCAATGCTGCAACCGTTAATTTCCTGTCCAGTTTTTATTTTTTAGTTCAGAGCATATAGCATGAAGCTCGTATCGTGGAACGTCAACGGCATACGCTCTGCGGCCTCGAAAGGCCTTGGCACATTCCTCGAGAAAGAGTCGCCAGACGTCCTGGCGGTGCAGGAAACTAAGCTGCACGAGGCGCTCAAGTCCGAGCATATTGAAAGGCTCGGCTACACTCAGTACATAAATCCTGCCGAGAAGAAGGGCTACAGCGGCACCTCAATTTTCACCAGGGCAAAGCCAATATCCGTTTCTGAAGGCATAGGCGACAGGAAGTTCGATTCCGAGGGGAGAGTGCAGCTCGCAGAGTTCGACGGATTCTTCCTTCTGAACTGCTATTTTCCCAATGCACAGAGGGATCTCGCCAGATTGGACTACAAGCTCGAGTTTGATTCGAAGTTCCTTGATTTTGCAAGGCGGCTTGACAGGCGAAAGCCCCTTGTGATGTGCGGCGACTTCAACGTAGCGCACCAGGAGATCGACATAGCAAGGCCCAGGGAGAACCGCGGCAACGCCGGCTTCACAGACCAGGAGCGCGAGTGGATGGACAAGCTTCTAGCTGAAGGGTTTGTTGACTCGTTCAGGAAGCTGCACAACGACGCTGTCAAGTATTCGTGGTGGTCCTACATTGCAAACGCGAGGAAAAGGAACATAGGATGGAGGATAGACTACTTTGTGGTATCGGGCAGGCTCATGCCAAGGGTATTGGAGTCTGACATACTGACCGAAGTGAAAGGCTCCGACCATGCGCCGATAATCCTCTCAATCAAGTGATGCCACTATGCCAGAGAATATGCCTGCATGTAGTGGTGCTTGAAACTGTGGCTCCTTGACAGAGAAAAGCCATGTTTTTCCATTATCGACTGCAGCTCCTTCTCAGAGAACCTGAACTCAGGGGGAGGGCCTATCTCGGCATCCTTCTTGAACTCTATGAAGAAGACCATTGCATTGCTTTCCATCGTTTCCCTGAACCTTTCGAGTATCTGGTCGTTGCACTTTATGTCGTGGAATACGTTTGACATGAAAATCTTGTCGAAACCGGAGAAATCGTCGACGCGGCAGGCGTTCGCCTTCCACAGCTCCATGTTCTTGAGCCCTGACAGAATCATTCTGTCGAATATGAGCCTGCTTCCATTCTCTGTCAGCTCCATCGCAGTCACGTGACCCTTTGGAGCCATCCTGGCGAATTCCTCAGCATATTCGCCGTTTCCAGCTCCTATCTCAAGTATCCTGTCATTTTCTTTTATGTCAAGGAAACTGAGCACCTCGTCAAGCGGTATGAACCTGCGCTTCATTGCGCTAGACCTCTCGTGGTTGAAGTCCTCCCAGGAATGCATTACCGCAGCCATTAGCCTCACGCTATATGATTAAAAATCAGCTTATTTAACCTTGCGCATGCTCCGACATGGCAAGGCCATGTCGATGCGCATTGGGCGCATCAGCTTCTGGAGTCTGCCATTGCCTCTCCTCTTATCGGCATGGTGAGCTCCGCAACAGTCTTTTCGTTGTAAAGGCTGCTTATCAGGTCGACATACTCCTTGCTCCACGGCTTGCCTACCTGGAAGTGCTCTGCTATCTCGTTTGCCTTCCTTAAGAGCTTTGCATACTTCATCTCCTGCTTCTCGCCGGTTGCATCGTCCTGTAGGCTCACCTTGGATGTTGCCTTCATGTATATCTTGTCGAGATGCGCCTTCCACTTCAAGGTCTGGTCAACGAGGTCTAATTTCTTCTGTGCAGCGAGCATCTCTATATTGGACAGCCTGAAGTTATTTTTTTGCGCGTACGTTATCAGCTCCTCAAAATTGGGATTGGCCTGCAGGGCATGGCCCATGTTTGCTATTGCGTAAAGCCTCTTCTGCTGTGCCTCTATCTCGTCCTTGTTCATCCACTCCCTTACTTCTATCATAGAGCTGTGCGGGAATTTGGGATTCTTTATCAGCACCTCAAGCCCGAAGTTCACTTCGACAAGAAGGTCAAGGTTGCCTGTGCTGCTTACCGTCTCTATTATCCTATTGTAATCCGACCTAGCCTTCTCGTGCATAGGTCCGTAAAGCCCCAGTATGGCCGTAGCTGCGTTGTACGCGTTGTACTTGGGGACAATAGACAATTTCTTTGATACCATAATCGCACCATACTACAACGCGCGCTTCCAGATATTTAAAAGGTTTGCACGCTTTCTATTCGTGTAAACGCTTTTAGCCATGTTTGACGCCAGTCAAACTATCCGCAAGAAAATCAAAACAGATAAATATCTGCGAATGCTGAGCAGAATGGATGGCTGGAAGCGTTTCAAAGGGCGAACAGTATGGAAAGTACACGCCCGATTTGTTTGAGAGAAGCGAGCTGTCCGAA
>JAJYDY010000022.1 GCA_021790455.1 Microcaldota archaeon
AGGGTTCATAATACCCTTCCTCTTCTTCGCCTGTACATTACCCGTCATAATGTTCGCATTTGTTATCGGAGATAAGGAAGACCTTTACAGGTGCATGCTGCTCGACGCTGCGCTGCTGATTGGTTATGTGCTTAACCTTGTATACCTTGCGGCATGGCCAGGGATAGTGCATCCTACCATCCTTACAACCCCCAGCTTCCTCGCGTTTCTGCTGCCAACAGTTATCGGCACTTTCCTCGCCTACTGGATTGTAAGAGAAAGGGAAAACGGTCCTGCGATAATAAAGGCGATTGCTAACAGCCTCTGGACGAGAACCGCTTTCCTGCTCGCAGCTATAGCAGTAATCATCATCATCGTCCTGGCTACATCTGGCTCTTACGTACATCTCCTAGCCACCAACGGAAACTCGATATACGGCAGCGGCAACATATATTCAACGACGCAGGAGCTGCAATCACCTTTCTCACCTGCTGAGCGCGGATTCCTTTGGGACAGTTTCGGCTTCCAACTGGTCCTCGCACCTATAGGAGCGATCCTTTTCCTTTTCCTCGCTCATCTGCACGGGAACACTAAGCACATAAAGAAGGGAAAAATAACACTCAACATGTATTACAGCTTCGTCGTCATCTTCTCCTATCTCTTTTGGATGGCTTATCTGCAGTTTGGAGCGATCAGGTACAACTCGATGTTCTCAATACCTCTTGCGCTCTTCTCCGCATATGCCATCTATCTTGGCGTTAGGCTGTTCAGCAACTGGCGACTCAACGTCGCAGGCACTCTTGTCCCAGTGAATGCAGTCTATGCAGGTTTTATATTCGCGATCCTCGCCATGCAGGTCGGGATGACCTACAGCCAGTCGGCTACAAGCGGGCAGGCTGATGGGATCAATCCGTATTTCCTGCAGGCGATGTCCTGGATGGCGAACAACACAGCGGCAAACTCCAAGGTCCTTGCCCTCTGGCCGGACGGCAGCGTGGTCGAGGGATGGGCGCACAGGCAGAGCTACATGGACAGCGTAACAGGGGAGAACAGTAGCAGGATAGCCCCGTTTGCGCAGTACATCCTGAACGTCACTCCTGACACGCAGTATCTCACAACCGACGGTCCCGGCGGAGCATGGCATCCCGACTACATAGTCGCAAGGTACTTCTGGAACGATGAGATTGGAGGGATAGCTGTAGAGGGCAACATCACCAAGAACCTGACAGACTACGGGTTCTCGCAGCTGACTTCGATGACCAACTCCAAAGTCAACAATACGATAGTCTACCAGTTCAACAACTCCAATTACGTTGCCCAGCTGCGCATAACGCCACAGTCCAACGGCACTACGCAGACCCTCGCGCTCCTGGGGGCTGTGGGCAGCAACAAGCTTGCCCTGATGAGGAAACTTATATTCCTGAACCAGTCCAGCCTCGCATACGAGGTGATAAACCTCCCTGTCAACAGGTCTGTCAACTACTCGCTGCTCGTGACTTACAGCGGCAGCAGCATAACCGGCGCGGAGGTCCTTGGCCAGAAGCTGCCGTACACGAACATGTTCAAGATGCTCTACGAGTGCAGCTTCACCTCCTGCGCGCTCGGCTCCGGCAACGTCACAGCGCAGCTCGTGTATGCCAACGCTGATACGAAGATCATACACCTCACTTACACGTGAGTCGTGTTGCGGGGTGAGTGCACTGCAGCAGGTATCATCTGATTCTATGGCCGAGTCTGCCTGGAAGCCCACATCAACCGGTGCGGGCTACTTATTGATCCAATCTGCTATGTTCTTCTTTACTTCCTCGAATTTAGGCAGCTCACCGAATACCAGTCCTTTAAGCTCCCTGCCGTAGTATCCGCGCTTTGCTGCAACGCTCTTGATGAAAAGGCCCGTAGAAAACTCCATCTTATAATATTTGAGTTTTGAGTTTATCAGCTCCTCGTCAAATCTTATCCTCTTTTTTGCTATCAGATAGTTTAGGTCGTATATGTCCCTGGCCTTTTGCCTGGTCAATATTGCTCTGACCTTTTCCGCACCGACTTCCTCGAGCGCCATGCCTGAAATCGTCTTTATAGGCAGTGAGTAAGGTGGATAATCAAGCTTCACCGGTAGTGTTTTCTTTAGTATCGGCTCCCTCTTGCTGACTTCCACATAAACTATGCATTCATCTATCTTGGCTGTATTAAGCGGACCCTTTGCGCTGATCCTGAAAGAAAGGCTGGTTTCATTGTTGGTTATCGGCTTGGTCTTGTTCTCGACACCAAAAAGCCCTAAGTTTCTTGATACCTTTTCTGCAATATCGTGCGAAAGGCGTTCGGAAGCGGTAAAATCAAGGTCTTCAGAGAATCTATCAAGGCCCTGTGTAAGCCATAAGTAGGTGCCGCCTTTGAAAACCAGCGGCTCTTCTGCGATGCTATTAAGCGTGAGGTACTGCAAATAGTGCTTTTCCTGCTGCCACGGCCTCATGAGCATCAGTTTTGCTATTTCCAGCAGTTCATTTTTGCTTATCATTTAATCATCGACACTATCTTCTTGCTGCCTCTGCCATCAAATCCCTTCGCAAGTTCCAAAAGCCGGGAACGGTTCAGTCTTGACATGAGCTCCTCCAGATCCTTCCTTCCATACAGGTTTAGATATATCCCATCGATAACCGCCTTTTCCGGCTCTGCAACAAATACGTAGCTATTTGCCTTGCTGTGTCTCCGGTATCCAAAAAACAGGCCTTTGGGGATTTTGTGGTATACGGCGCCTATGCTGGCGTATCTCATCGAGTCCTTGCTTGTAACGCACTCTATCTCCTTCGGGACCTGCTGTATGATTTCATGGAACAGCAGCGCAGAGTCGAGGGACAGGTAAGAGGGCTCCACAAGCTGCGTTGCAATAACAAAGGGGTCATCTACAAACGATACTTTTCCCTTCATCACCCTGATTGCAAGCTTCTTCTTGACCAACCTCGAGAGGTAAACTGTAGATATCGCCCTCGATTTGCCTATCAGGTTCGATAGTTGCTGGACCGAATACACAGCTCTGTTCGAGGCTATTGCAAGGTCCCTTATCTGGTAGAGTTGCATTTCTTTTATAGCATCGCCCCTGTATAACTATATTGTTATATTGGAACGATAATATATAAAAAGCTTTTGTTGGGGGAAGCTGAGGAGCGGCGAGCTCACAATAAGCAAGCTCAAGCATGATGTAAGGGCAGTTCACTGATTCTGATTAGCCCAGCAACGCCTGCTGGAGGTCCGCCACTGTTGCGTCCAGAAAACCAAAAACTTAAATTGCTTCCATCTCCTTGTTTATCATGTCCATCGGCCTGGCTGCGCTTCCCCTGTACCAGCTAGCGCAGCAGCTCCTTCTCGACACGGGCGCATCGTGGGCGAGGATGCTTGTCGCGCTGCTCATCTCTTTCATAATAAGCCTCTTTGTCGGAATATGGGCTGCGCGCTCCGAGATAGCAGGGAAGGTGATCCTGCCTATAATCGACATATTCCAGACGCTTCCCATCCTTGCCTTCTTCCCATTCGTTATCTATGTGGTGGTTGTCGCACTCCCGCCTATGTTCGGGATAAACGCCGCAGTGGTATTCCTCATAGTGACGAGCATGCTCTGGAACATGATATTCGCGGTGTACGAGGCGATCAGGACGCTCCCGAACGAGACGTTCGAGGTATCTGAGCTGTACAGGCTCAGCCCGTTCCAGAGGCTTAGGAAGATCTACGTCCCTGCTGCCATGCCAAGGCTTGTCGAGCAGTCTGTGCTCTCCTGGGCGATAGGGCTATTCTACCTGGTCACGAGCGAGATATTCTCCATAGGCAACGCCCACTACACGGTAACGCACGGCATAGGCGTCGCGCTCACGCAGCTCGCCATTTCTGGGAGCTTCGGTTACTACCTCCTAGGCTTCCTCGTCTTCATAGCGTTCGTAATTGCGACAAGGTTCCTGCTGTTCGCGCCTCTCGAGAACCACTATGCCAGGAGGAGGGCGGCTGCAGGCCTCCAGCCCATCCACAGGCAGCGCGGGATGCATCTGCATCCTGTCGCGATATTCAGGGAGATGCAGCACCTGTACAGGGAGGGTCTCGGCATAAAGCCGAAGCGGCACCTGAAGAGGCACCTCGTCGGGCCTCCGCCCCAGCCAGCAATCCGCAAGGAACCGGTATGGTGGCACAAGTACTACTACACCCTCCTGTTCCTCATCGCGGTCGTGGCTCTGCTGTTCATCACTGGCAACATCAATCAAACGACAATGTCGTATGAATCGCTGGTGCTCGCCTCGCTAGCTGCGTCGTTCGCGAGGATATGGCTGGTTTTCGTAATCATCCTCGTCGTGTCTGTCCCGCTCTGCATCTACATCATATTCATGACGAAGCGGCTGAGCGGATACGTGACGCTGATCCAGATAATAGCGTCTATCCCCGCTACCCTGGTGCTGCCTGTCATCGCTGCAGCGTTCGCTGGAAATCCGATGCAGGGGGAGATAGTGGCGTTCATAATCTTCTTCCTCAGCGGCGTCTGGTACGTCATCTTCGGAGCGCTCGCCAACTCGAGGGACCTCTCCGATAATCTTCTCGAGATAAAGAAGGTGTTCCATGTGAGGAGGCTGGATGCATGGAGGAAGATCTATGTGAAAGCTATAGTCCCGGGGCTGATAACAGGGGCCGTCACGGGGATAGCGGCAGAATGGAACGCGAGCATAGTGGCGGAGTTCTTCACCAATGCGGGAATAGGTGGGAGCACGGTGATAAGCTCCGTGCATACTGGTCTAGGGCAGCTCCTTGACGCATCGCTGTCGGCGGCGCCAGGCACGGTCATCGGCGGCGTCGTTGTCAACCAGCCTCTTCTTCTCATGGCGATAGCGCTAATTAACCTTACTGTCATGATAATATTGATAAACACATTCGTGTGGAAGAGGCTTTACAAGAGCGTAGCGGAGGTCTATAGATGAGAAGGCGGAAGAGCGAGAAGATGGACACGATAAGCGTAAAGGACATAGTGTTCTTCTATGACGTGAAGAAGCAGGTCAAGATACTCAACGGGATCACTTTCGACGCGCCGCAGGAGGAGTTCATCTCGATAATCGGCCCATCCGGATGCGGGAAGAGCACCCTCCTCAGGATAATAGCAGGGCTGATAAGGCAGGATAGCGGAACGGTGCTGTACAATGGCAGGGAGATAACAGCGCCAATATCTGAGCTGTCGTTTGTCTTCCAGGACTTCGGGCTTCTCCCCTGGCTGACAAACGTGGAGAATGTAAAGCTCGGCCTCTCCCTCTACAGCACGGGCAACAAGGAGAAGGAGGAGAAGGCAAGGAGGATTCTCCACCACTTCGGCCTGCGTGGATCCGAGGATTCGTATCCGTCCGTGCTGAGCGGCGGGATGAAGCAGAGGGTTGGCATAGCCAGGGCAGTGGTGTCGAACCCGAAGGTCCTGCTCATGGACGAGCCATTCAGCTCTCTGGACGAGATAACGGCGAACGACCTCAGAAGCCAGATCCTCACCCTCCTCAGGAGCAAGGCGATCTCTGTCAACAGCGTGATCATGGTGACGCACAACGTCGAGGAGGCGGTCGAGCTTTCAGACCGGGTTATCGTGCTCTCGAACAAGCCTACGCACGTGGTCGCAGTCGAGGAGATTGACCTCAAGTACCCGAGGAACAGGCACAGCAAGGAATTCTTCAAGTTCGTAGACAAGATAGACGCAATGCTGAAGGAGGGCGCTGCCGAGGGGGAGATATTCACCAGGGCACGCTTTTGAGCTTGAGCTTGTGCGCGCCCCTGTTCGTGAACACGTGGAGGACTCCAGTCAGCACTGCTATGAACAGCAGGCCGTAAACGCTCGGCAGGTTGCCGAGCCAGAATGCGAAGATGAGCGCGAATATGAAGAAGCCAAACTGGTCCAATATAGGGAAGCCGGATCCTGGAGTTAGCTGCAGCCTCCTCTTTACGAAGCTCCCCAGCAGGTCGCCGAAGATTGCGCCGAGGGTCAGCATTATCGCTATGAGCAGCATGAAGCTCAGCTGCGGGAACTGTATGTATATGATTCCTGTCAGCACGCCGCAGACGAGCGCGGAGAGCGTCCCGAATATGGTCTTGTTGTCTCCGAATATTCTCTTCCCCCTGAACTTCCTTCCCCTGTCAAGCGGGCCGCCCCTGCCCCCGAACAGTATAGGCGCGCCATTGGCTGCGTAAGCCGGGAAGATGTAGATTAAAGGGTAGATTACCACGCCGTAGATATCAAGCAAGGAATCATCAGCTTATTTTCCTTGAATCAGCTTAAAACCCTTTCTGTTTGCCGCTTTTTCCCGTTCATCTTTGCCTGAATCATCCCAATGTGCCTGCATTCGGCTGCCATAAAATCACTCGACAATCGCTTTTATCCTCCTTACTCCAGCAGCGACCGCCTCCTGCTTGATTATCTTGAAAGTGCCCAGCTCTCTCGTATTGCTTACGTGGGGCCCCCCGCAGATCTCCCTGGAGTATACGTTGTTGCCTTTTGCAACAGTGTAGACCTTAACCGTCTGTTCGTACCTTTCCTCAAAGACCCCCTGGGCGCCCAGCTTCTTCGCCGCAGCAAGCGACATTATCTCAAACGAAACGTCCGCTTCGGCCCTTATCACGCTGTTGACCCAGTTCTCTATCTTTTTTATCTGATCATCCGTAAGTTTTTTGTCCCAGTTGAAGTCAAATCGCAGTCTTTCCGGCGTGATGTTTGATCCGACCTGGTGGATTGAGGGGTCTACAACCACTCTCAAAGCCTGGTTGAGCAGGTGCGTTGCTGTGTGCAGCTTCGTCGCGGCCTCGCTGTGGTCAGCCAGCCCTCCCTTGAACTTCTGTTCGGCCCCTTTGCGCGAAAGCTCCTGGTGGGATTTCATGAGTGAGCTGAAACCCGCTTCGTCCACAGAGAACCCTTTCTCTTTGCACATCTCAGCAGTGATCTCAAGCGGGAAGCCAAAACTCTGGAAAAGGTCAAAAGCGCTTTTCGCGCCCAGCACTTTCTGATGCGCCTCTTCAAGAAGCTGTAGCTTCTTTTCTAAGTGCCTTGTTCCGTTTTCCAGCGCCAGAGAAAACTTTTCCTCCTCTTTCTTAAGCTCTTCGAATATGCGCGTGCTGTTCTTCCTTACTTCTGGGTATGAATCGCCCATGGCGTCGATTGCCACCTTCGCGATTTCACTGCAGAATTCGCCCTTTATTCCAATCATTCTTGCATGCCTCATGCTCCTCCTGATGAATCTGCGAAGTACGTATCCTTGATCTACATTGCTTGGAACGACGCCCTTCTCTTCTCCCATGATCATGACCGCTGCGCGAATGTGGTCCGTCACTATCCTGGCGTTGCGGTTTGCTCTCGTCGTGCCCGCAGCAGAGATCGAGATTACCTTATCAAGAATCGGTGCCAGGGTATCGCATGCGTATGCATTGTCTGCGCCGTTGAGAGCGGCGACCATTCGCTCTACACCCATCCCGGTATCGACATTCTTCTGCCTTAACTCCTCGAAATTTCCATCTGCGGTTTTGTTGTACTGCATCAGGACGTCGTTCCACACCTCACTGAATGGGCCCTTGTCTGAAAGTTTCAAGAATTCCTCCGTGCTCTTTTCTTGAATATCTTTCGTGTGGTAAAACATCTCGGTGTCTGGACCGCACGGGCCAGTCTGCCCTGCTGGACCCCACCAGTTGTCCTTCTTGGGTAAAAAGTGAATTCTGTTCTTTGCTACTCCGAGCTTCATCCAGATGCGCGAGGTTTCTTCATCGCGCGGGGCGTCCTTGTCGCCTGCGAAGCAGGTTACGCTGAATCTCTCAACGGGTATCTTGAGTTCCTTAGTGAGGAACTCAAAGCTCATCGATATTGCTTCCTCCTTGAAATAATCGCCCAATGACCAGTTCCCCAGCATCTCGAAGAAGCTGAGATGCCATGCGTCGCCCACCTCGTCTATGTCATTGGTGCGCACGCATTTCTGCACGCCACTCAGGCGCCTTCCAAGCGGGTGCGGCTCGCCGAGTAAAAATGGCACCAACGGATGCATGCCGGCAGTGGTGAAAAGCACGCTTGGGTCATTCTCCGGGATTAACGACGCGTTCGGGATTATCTTGTGCCCCCTCTTTTCAAAGAAAGCCAGATATCGCTTTTTCAGATCAGCACTTGAAATCATTCTAACACTCGTGTCAATTATCTATGACCTTAATCAATTTAACCTTTTTGAAATCAGAGTCAAAAGTGGCCACGTTTGTTATTCCATGGAGATGCATCATAGATAAAATTGTACAATCTGTGAAGCTAAGTTTTGTGTTCCTTTGATCTTTGAATATGGTCCATGCCGCATCAAAAGCTATCTCGTCAACTTTCAGTATTTCCATCGCTTCTTTAATCTTAGTTCCTACTGCAATTGCCTTTGCCAATGATTTTGCTCTCAGCGCTGTTATGGTTACGGTCTCATCAAAAATATAATCTGTTAGGAAAAAGCTACCGTACTTTCCTGAAATTATCTCTTTTATCAATTTGGTTGCACGCGAATGGTTGATATCGGTTTCTACTTCTGATGCCACCATTACACTAGAATCAATCAACAGCAAGAAATCATCCGTAAAGCATCTCGTCTATTTGTTCGCTCCACCTTACGGGTTTACCTGGTTTTATTATACCTTCGATAGCAAGTAGCGCTCTTGGATTAAGCTTTTTGTGCGCCCCTCTTTTCTCCAGCCATTCTATCATTGCATCGGTTATCGCCTGGCCTATGCTCATATCGTCTTGTATAGCCCTGTGTTTAAACTTACGGTATACTCTTTTGTCTATATTTCGGACAACCAGTACTTCCTTGTCCTTTTCTTTTTCCATATGTATAACATGTATAACAAAATATAAATAGCTTTACCTTTCCAGTGTTAAAGGCTCTTTTGCGGCCACCATACCGTGCACTCCTTGCCGAAGAAACCGCAGTAGTTGCATTTCCACTTCTCGGTTTCCGGGACAGGAAGGGATTCGCGCTCGCCCCTCCAGTACTTTAAGACAAAGTCGAGGGCTCCCTGCATCTCCTTTTCGTCATACGTGAATCTATAGATTTTAATCTCTTTCCCGGTGAACTGGTTTATATATCTTATGTGTAGGATCTCGCTGAGGTTCTCTATTCTTGAGAGAAGGTCAAAATACCTCTGCGCTACCGAATCGACGGTCTGCATGCCCTTGTCCATGTTGAGCGCATCCAGCTGCCTTGAGAACTGCTCTGTTACCCGCAGAGTAAGTATCCCGTATTTCTTCCTGAACTGGTCTAGGGTATAGGCCTTCTTCCTTATGTCATCGAGCATCTTCCTGTATATCATGACCTGTATCTTGTGCGTGTTGAGCTGCGGCTCGTTGGGAAGGTTGTCGTTCGCCTTCGTCTTGTCCTCCCAGACGAATACCTCCCCGTCCTTTATCTCAAGCTGGTCCATCTTCCCTACGAGAGGGAACCCGTTGAGGAAGCCGTATATCTGTATCTCCCTCGACTTCTTGTTCTTGAAGAGTGTTTCGAGCGCCTCTGCGCTCGTGTAGAGGATCTTGTACATCACATCCGCGTAGGACTTTGGCATGAGTACTATCGGGACATTTGTCTCCTCCTCTAGCTCCTCGTGCATCTGCGCTCCCTTCTTTATCTCCGCGGTTATCTTTGTGCCGTGGATGTACTGGAGCTCCATCTGGCGCTCGCACCAGTACTGCGCAGCTATGTCTGTCGCACGTATGCTGCTTTTCTTTAGTTTTTTTAGGTTATCCAAAAAATCAGCCCGCCTACTTATCTTCACAGCCGAAGCTCAGCGATCACCTTAGTCATCACGATTTATTTGTCGCGCTTTGAGTTATTAAATGTTTTGAAAGGCGGCGTGAACAATGATAAATTAGGTCACGTCTTAAGGCGCGGTATGTCCCCTTTCCTGCGCCTGTACAGCTCGTATGCTGCGACAAGCAGTATCAAGACTATGATTATGAGAGCGACATCGTAGTCGGTGGCCGGCGTGGGCTTGCTGTATGGAATCGATGTCGTCGCTATCGACGTGGTTGCCACCGATGTTGAGGGTATCGTGGTCGTGGATATCGGTGTAATCAATTCGAACAGTGCCAATATCGGATCCTCTGTTATGCTGTAGGAGATGGTGCACGCTGATGAATTGGTAGAATAGGACGTTATCCCTTGCCAGGAGCCGTTCAAAAGCAGGTAAGGCATGATTCTCGAGCTTGGGATCGTGCAGTTGTATTTCTCTATTATGTGTATATGTGTTGACGGTTTCGGCGTGCTGCTGCTTGTTACGTTGATTGCGATGACCCTCGCTACCCTGAAGTTTGCGGGGGCAGGCACTGGGAGACTGGTCAGGTTCTCTACTGTTATGTTATCCCTCGCTGATATTGATGCAAGGAGGCTCAGGAGCAGGTTGCCGTTGTTGACATCTAGGGTTAAGACAGAGGAATTGGTGAGGTTTACTTCTGCGTGGACTGGATTGCCTACGATATCTATGGTGTTGGTCGCATTGAGCTGCGTGTTGTAGAACAGGAAGTTGACAGTTACCAGTATAGGCAGGTAGGATATGCTGGTCACTTTAGCATAGCACGACGCAGTGCCTGCTAACAGCTGCGGCTTGTCCACGTAAAGGTCGTACGGGCTTGTCCCGATGCTCACCCCCGTATAATTGGGGGTTATGAAGTTATCGGTTACCTGGAATCTCTTTCCACAGAGGTTTAGGGTGAACGTGTTGAGCTGTGCCACGCCGGTTACGTTGTAGCCGTTGCTCGTGTTCTGTATCGATGGCGCCTGCGGCCCTCCACCTCCTCCTCCTCCGCTGCCGCCGGTCCCGCCGCCTCCGCCGGTTGCCAGCCCAACAGATATAGTGACCGAATTGGAATCAAATGCAAATGGCACGGTTGTGCCCTTATCGACAGCCTGGAATTCAGAAGTGTATACGCCTTGGGAGTTGAATGTATACGTGTATGTGAAGCTTCCGCCATTTGATGGTATCACTGTATTAGCGATGGTTGATCCTCCTACGACTAGATTTACGGCAAAGGGCCCGATGCCCTCTCCTGACGGTATGTTTGCGGTGAAGATTACGCTGCCCCCTGCGTTCAGGCTGATCTTGTTTGTTTTTATCGAAATAACCGGCGCGTTTGCGACGGTTAGCGTATTGGAGGCGGAGTTGAATACATATGGGTTGGTGGTGCCAAGGTCCGTGGCTATCGCATTGTACTGGAACGTCCCGCCGCCTGCAGCGTTGAATGACAGCGTGTTGCTGCCACCTGGCGATGTTATTATGACGTTGCTGCCTACCGCTGCGCTTCCAGTGATGTTGAACAGCTCCACTGTGAACGGACCGAACCCATTTGACACAGATGCTGTGTAAGTCTCTGTCTGGCCGGCATCAATTAGAGGGAAGCTTGGCGTGAACGTCATGATGCTTGGAGGTGTTTTGGCTGTTATTGTTGGCGATGCGGCAGAGTTCGTCGTTTCTGGCGTGGATGCGCTGTCCGTAGCCTGGAGTTTGAAGATATAATTGCCTGGAGTGAGCGAGCTCGGGCTGCCAGATAGAATGCAGGCTTCCTGTGCATTGGCAGCTTGGCTGCTTCCGCTGTCAATGGAACACTGGGTAGCTGCGGCATACGAGCCGCCATTTGCACTTACGAGAAATAGATAGGAATACGGCGCTGTGCCTGTAGCTGGGAGGTATGAGTATACAGCATCATTCTGATTTATCTCTGTCTTCGCCGCATAGACTGTAGGTGTGGAAGGTGCGGTGAGCGCTGTGTTTATCACGATGGTGTTTGTCGCAGAATTGAATGCATATGGAGCGCTTGTGCCGAGGTCTGTCACCAGTGCGTTGTAGCTGAAGGTCCCTGTATTCGATGTCTGGAAGCTGATGGCGTTGCTGCCTCCTGGAGACTGGATTATCACGTTGCTGCCCTGCTGTTTGCTGCCTGTTACGTTGTAGAGTTCTATGGTGAACGGGCCTATGCCATTAGACACCGTGAATGTATATGTCTCTATCTGCCCTGCATCGATTGGTGTGTTGCTCGGCGTCAGGGTTATTGCCGGATCGGATGCTATAAGTAGATTGGTGGTGTACGGGGAGTTTGTGACCTCGTTGGTCGTGGCGCTGTCAGTTACAGTCACGCCGTACACGTAGTTCCCAGGCGCGGCAGAGGAAGAGAATCCATCGGCAGCAGTATTGCTCGATGCTGTGAAGTGTTCGTTATCATACGCGGTGTCGTTGCTCGCATAATACGCTATGAAGTTGTAGGTGTACGGCGATGTTCCGCCGCTCACAGTTGTTGAAATGGTGAAAGTGTTAGTTTGCAGATAATCGAATGTGTTTGCAGTTATTACAGGAGTGGTAGGAGTTCCGAGTACAGAACTGACTGGTACAGTAGGAGATGCCGCAGATGTCTGCGTCTCGGGTGTTGTCGCGCTGTCAGTTACCTTGAGTTCGAATGCGTAATTGTCTCCTGCGGTGAGTGTAGATCCTGCGATGCTG
>JAJYDY010000023.1 GCA_021790455.1 Microcaldota archaeon
TTTATTTTATTTCTTTATTTAAAGGGGCAAGTATACCACGACTTTTAAGTCGTGGACGAATTGCCCACAGCATTCGCAACGAACTAAAGTTTCTCTTTCTAAATATCCGTTAATGACAGCGCAGCACACAAAAAATTTGCGCTGCAAACTGCCAGAAACGTGATAACATGGATAGAGGAACGAATGGAAAAAATATAAATCCACCGGCCAAGGAACTTGGTCATCAGTACAACTGGCAGCACATGATTTTCGTGACGAAATACCGTTACAAAATGTTCAGGAATCCAAAGACCGTCGAAATAATCAGACGTGCAATAAATGAAGAGGCGGAAAAATTCAGAATCGCCGTGAAAGAGTTGTCGTTCGGTGAAGATTTCGCGCACGTACATATGGAACTCGACATACCGAACACGATTTCTGTATCGAAAGTCGCTCAGTTGTTGAAAGGATATTCCGCGTATGTTGTTTTCAAGGAAATGCCGAATCACCGACTCAGATATCCGAGAGGAACTTTCTGGACTGCTGGGTACAGCAACAGCAGTGTCGGTCCTGCAACCGAAGAGACGATAAAGAACTACATCAGAAGGCAGGATATTTCCAGCGGGCAGATGAGACTTGCGCAATGACCTTCATGGATACCACGGGCTTTAGCCCGTGGAGGAGGTCATTTCTATCTTAGAGCCAACCGCGCGGTTGTTGGAAATCCTATCGGAAGCTGATTCCGATAAGATTCTATTTTGTCTGGTTGACGCAGATTCGGTAAGATTTCAGTATAGACTACATCAAAAATGTATTTTTATCGCTGAAAAATCGTTCTTATAGATGCCTTCAGCCAATCAAAATCTCAGGTCGCCATCGATTTACAGACCCACCATTATCTTTGGCTTTTCTGCATCTTTGAGTTGTAAAAATAAACCAGGTTATAATAACAACGAACATAACCAAAGTAATTGCGACCACCAATGGATCTAATGAAGAGGCATTGCCATTGAATCCTGAGTTTGAAAGAGTGATTATCTCCGCTATCAAAATCAGCACAATAACTGCGGATATGTTCCTCCCTAATTTTAATTTAACAAGATTGTTGCTGAACATGAGAATATCGTTACCTGATAATTACCCTGTCGCTGATGTTCGTTATCCTGTCTATGTCGTATCTAAGGACGTTCCCGTAGTCTGTCTTGACGAACATCACTCCCCTCTTTGCGTCTACCTCCGTCACCCTCCCTATGTAGGCTCCTATGTCGTTGATGACCTGCTTGTCCTTCATCTTCGTCCTTCTCACGGCACGTCCCCTGAGGTAGGAGCTGCTCCTCGAAATGAGGTATCCTATGAATAGGACGACCGCGCTCGATATCAGCAGCTGCCAGAAGTATATCTGGCCTACGATCCACGCCGCTCCAAGATAGAGCAGTATCATTCCCACAAGTGCGAATCCCACGTAAGTGCCCTGCGCGATTGCGCGGTATCTCTGCCTCTTCGCCTCAAGGTCGGTAATCTTCCCGATGAGGAAGAGCGCGACGGATATGGGCAGTATGAGCAGGAATCCCTGCACTGCGTATGCACCGAGCGTTATGGGATCGAAAGTCTGCCGCGACTGCACGGCAGCTGAGTAATTGCCGTATCCGACGATAAGAGAGATTATGAAAAACAGGATGGCTGCCATGTAGAAGACGAAGCTCATCCTGTAGACTGAGAAGCCGAATCCCTTCGCTGAGTTGACGAAAGCCTCCTCTATGCCGAATCCTTTGAGCACCAGGTAAAGGCCGATCAGCGCGACGGGCGGCTGCCATCCGAAGTTGAAGTAGTAGCTGAGCGCGAAGAGAAGCAGCAGTATGGCCGGGATCCCGAAGACTATCCTTGCGTAGTGCGGTTCCTTCAGCTTTTCTAGTATTGTGAAATACGTGTTCTCCAGATGCTCGGACTGCTTCATCCTGACTATGTCCACGCTGTTGACCTTGACTCTCGTCTTGAGTATCGGGAGAACCCTGTTGTCGCTCGCACCGTCGGTTACCAGCACACAGGAGTCTGCCTTGAACTTCGCGAGCACCATATCGAGCTGCCGAGATACCTCGCTGTCGGCTACGTATCCCTCCTTCTCCGCCCCTGTTATCGTCACAACTATGACCCTGTTCCCAGCCCTCTTCAGCTCGTCGTGGCGCTTCACAGCCTCGAACATCGCGTTAGAGTCAGTGTCCATGGGGTCTGCGAGAGCCAGCCTCGCGGCTGCCTTGAGGTTCTCCTGTCTGCCTATGACAGGTCCTGTTATCTTCGTCTTGCGGTAGAGGTCGTTGTCTATATCCACTGCAAGTACGAGAATGCGCTCTCCCATGAGAACAACCACGATGCTATATAATATAAGCGTTTGGCATAAAAAACTTTTCTCTTGGTTCGGTAAATGCAAATGCCAGATGAAGCGCGCGGCAAACCGGTTCCTGAGAGGTCTACGCGGGAAGGCGGATGGGCATCGAGTGGCTTTCCAGGAATCCTGCGCTCCTGGAAAAAGACAGGGGATACGGTAGAGTCCAAATGAAAAAAGCTTCTGGATAAAGCGAAGGCCGCCAATAAGCTTAAATAGAAATCATGCGATATGCTTCTGCGACAGGCGGCCTGTTAGGTATTCTAGATGTCAATGTCAGTTTCTGCTAAGAAAGATTATCCTTCACTTCCATCATTTGTTAAGAGCCTAGACCTGCCCCTGGCATTCCTTCCATTCGCACCAGAAGTGGCGAAACAGATGCACGATGTCGCTGCTGTGCAGCTCCGCGAGGCCGTCGAAAGGAAGGACGCAAAGGCAGTGGAGAAGATCCTGACAAAGCTCGACGAAACGCTCCACATCGACCTGGAGGCGTTCCTCAACGAGCGCAATCTGAAGGGCCTTACCTATCTGCAGGAGGCCGTGAAGGTGCAGCCGAGGTGGCTGTTGCGCTCGAAGACAGTAGCGGAGCAGGCGAGGGAAAGGAGGAAGAAGAACAGTTCGCTGAGGCTTGTAGAGATCCTCGTTGAAAAGGGCGCGAACCATCTGGAAGACGCGGCTGCGATGACAAGCGATCCCGCAGTAGTATTTTACCTCAAGGAAATGGCGGAGAGGAGAAGGACAGATTGCAGCGCGAGAAGCCTGCTGTTCTACGTCCCCGGCAGCCCGGCTGATATTTCTTCACGACGATAACTGTGCCGCTCTTTTTAAGATAAGATAGATTGCAGCATAGATTGGAAGCTCTACCGCAGCTTTTTCATAAGGGCCGTATTCCTCCCCGTTCATGGAGAATTTCGGCGCCTTCTCGATTTTCACTTTTAAAGTCTTTCCCTTGAACACTATCGACTCCTTCATCGGATCGAACTTCTGCAGCGCATTGAGCGACGGGAGGGTGTTGCCGAGGAGACCGGTGTCACCGTGGAGCGAGTCCGGCAGCCTGATGAGGTGGCCGGTGTCGTTCGTGACGTTTCTGTCTATGCTGTCGCTCTGCTTTATCGCCATCGTCTTTATCACATCCCTCCAGAACTCCTCCTTCTTCGGTATCTTTACGGTGTCCCAGTTCCCCATGCTGATTCCGAGGACTACCGTGGCCCTGTTCTTGAAGAGCTTCCTTGCGTACTCCTGCTTTATTCCCATTTCCTCGAGAGTAGCCACTCCTGTGTTTAGCGCGCTGATCAGGTTCCCCGCAATCTTCCCTCCCCATCCGCCGTCGGTGGGCTTCGGCCCGTGGAGGACGTCGAAGCTCCTCATCCCCTCCCTCTTAACAGGCCTGAGCTCGAAGAGCTTTTCCGGGCTGATTCCGCTCCCAGTGATGTATTCGCTTATCTGCCTCCTCGCCTTCGAGTTGAGGCGGAAGACATCATCGTTGACTACATGGACGTGATAGCCCCTGTTGCCGCTGAAGTTTATCCTTATCTCCTTCTCCGAAAAACCGAAGTCTGGTATGAGAAAATCCTCCACCAGCTTCGTAGTCTCCTCCTTTACCTTGGCAAGGCAGTTCTCGCAGACCCACGACCTTCCGTGCTTCTCCTGGCATGGAAGATGCAGGTCGGTTGCGTCGAGGTCGAATATCAGCTCCCCGCCGAGCCATCCCTTGTTCTCCATTGGCCTCCCGTCCGGGTGCTCGTACTCCGCCGGGGAATAGTTGATGAAGGGAGGCGCGTTGTCCACTATGTACTTCTTGAAATCGTTTTCATCCTTGAACGAGTAATGGCGGAACGCGATCTTCTTATCGAAATCGCCGAATCCGAATTCCCTCCTTTCCGTGTGCGGCGGCGCTATGCTCTTCGCGTTGAAGTAATAATCGCTGATCAGCTTCCGCACAAGCTGCTCAGCCTTTGGTTCCAGCAAATGAGCACCTATGCTTTTTCACCATAAGAATATAAAAGATGGCATTCTAAAACCAACTATGCCGGTAGGAAAAGACGAGATAAAGCAGGTCATATTGGTCAGGGCTGACCTTGACATGGGCAAGGGGAAGCTCGGTGCCCAGATTGCGCACGGCTCTGTTTCCAGTTATCTCGAAGCGGAGATGTTTGACAAGAAGATCGCAAAGGAGTGGATAGACGCAGGCCAGAAAAAAATCGTGCTCAAGGTGCCTGACCAGGAATCATTGGAAAAGCTCTACAAGGCATTCAAGTTCAAGAAAGTCCCGTGCGCGCTGATCAACGACGCAGGCCTAACTCAGCTGCCTCCAGGCACAACGACAGTCCTTGGGATAGGCCCATGGAGGAGCGGAGAAATAGACATATTCACTGACAAGCTGAAACTACTCTGATTCTTTTACCCTCAGCTAAAAAGCTTTAATCACGGTCCACGATCATCGAGACAGTACGTCATCACTGGGCAGTAGTATTATCTCGGAAAGCATTAAAATATCAGATGTAGGTCAGCCAGTTCCCGAACATCTCATTCTCGCCAGTGGCAGCCTCTGAGTATTTCTCAGAGAGCATCTTGGTGATCGGTCCTGGCTTTCCATTGCCGACCTTTATGCCATCAACATTTACAACAGGGGTGACCTCTGCAGCTGTACCCGTGAAGAAGACCTCATCAGCTATGTAAAGCTCCTCCTTGTGCAGCTCTGTCTCTACGACCTCTATCCCCGCATCCTGGGCCAGCTTTATCACAGAGTCTCTCGTTATCCCGACAAGTATGTCTGCGCTGTAGTTCGGAGTGAGGAGATAGTTGTCCATATACAGGAAGATGTTCTCCGCCGTGCCCTCTGCTATTCTCCCCTGCGTTGACAGCATTATCGCCTCGTCGAAGCCCGATGCCCTCGCTTCATGGTGCGCTATGAGGGAGTTTATGTAGTTGCCGCTCGCCTTCGCCTCTACTGGAAGTATCTCGGAGTTGATCCTCTTCCATGTGGAGGTCTTGCACCTTATCCCCGTTTCCTTCCCCTTGCCGAAGTATGCGCCGAATGGGATAGCCGCTATTGCTGTCGTTACCTTGTCGCCGTGGGTTCCCAGCCCGACCTGGTCTGTATTGTAGAATGCGAATGGCCTTATGTAGCACGAGCCGAGCTTGTTCGCCCTGACCGTCTCAATGATCGCGCTTTCGAACTGCTTCTGCGTGTAGCCGAGATCCATTTGGTATATCTTCGCTGTCCTGAAGAACCTCCGCACATGGTCCTGGAGCCTGAATATTGCCGTCCCCTTCCTGTTCTGGTATGCGCGAAGCCCTTCGAATATCCCGCTTCCATACTGCAGCGAGTGCGCAAGGACAGGCACCTTTGCATCGTTGTAGTTCACCAGCTTCCCGTCCCACCATACCTTCAGCTTAGACCTGTCGTTTGCCATTTACTCGCCCCCATCAGATAAAGAAGTAAAAATTTATAATCCTGCCCTAAATCCTAAGCATGCGCAGGAGCGAGATAATAAGGGAGCTAAAGAGAAGGAAGCTCACGGCATTCCAGACGAGGGTCCTCCTTGCGGCCTATTCAGTGCCAAAGGGAAAAACGATAACATACAAGGAACTTGCAAAGAAAGCAGGCTATCCCAATGCATACAGGGCAGCAGGGAGCGTAATGAAAATGAATCCGCTTGCGCCGACCATACCCTGCCACCGGGTGATAAAGAGCGATTGCAGCCTTGGCAACTATTCAAACGGGGGGACAAAGGCAAAAGAGCGCATGCTGAAGAGAGAGCACGCTATCTGAAACATAACGGCCGGTTTCCCGGCCAAGTCCTGTACTAACCCCTCTCTACAACCCACCGTGTATCCGAATCGCAATCTGCGGAACTATCCTGGCTCCCTGTCCATCTACCTGATCATTAGGCAGCGGCAGGAGCTGCGATGCTCCATCCTCGAGCACCCCAATCCTGACCCCTGCCCTCTCCATCAACCTGAACTCCGCTACTCCTGCCTTTGTGAGCACCAGCCGCTTGCCGGGCTCCTCCTTTGTCGCGAAGTCAAGCACCCGCTTCTCCTTTAGCCTGTTGAGGTTGTACCACACCGAGCTCTTCGAGAAGCCGTAACTCTCGCTTATGTAGCTGACGAAAGAGGAGGCGCTGTCTATGCTGTCCAGCCCTATCTCCATGACTATCAGGCGCTCGCGCTGCGATAGTCTTGCGACAACCTTCTGAATCCTACTAGTAATAGCTATTTGGCCCATCAAAAACACCCTAAAAACAGTTTAGGAAATTTAAGCGGCCAAATACCCATATGGTGTATTTGTATTCCAGCACTTATCCATGATAATGCTGGCGACGCTCGCGCTGCACTTGAGAGAAAAGAGCTTTCCGTGTTGCAGCGCTTCTTGCATTGTTACACCATATTTGTTTCCGCAAATCGGCAGCGCACGATGTCTACCGATCATTATTCTTGTGTGAACCATGCTATTTAAAGCTTCTGTCCTAAGATTTTCCCATCCCGGAAAAAGCCATGGAGAAGAGAAGAAAGAGCACTGCAGGACCGTGAAAGCATCGCCGACGAAGTGCGTGCACGTTGCAATCGTTGAGAAGAGGGGAAAGCGCGGCGGAACGACGACAGCGGGAAAGGTCCACGCGAAAAAGAGGAAACCCGGATCAGCCGATCCCATGGCTCGTTCTACTGCAGCTCAAGGTCTAGGCCACGCACGCTATGTCTCCGAATCCATGGAGCTGCTGCCCTACCTCGTCATTAGCGTTGAATACCTCTATCCTTATCCTTTTCTCCTCCGCACCAGCCAGGACCTTTTGCACTTCCGGTTTGCTGAGGACAATGTCGTTGACCAGGACAACACCCGCTTCATAGCTCTCTATCGCCTCCCCCACCTCCCGCGCCCCCGACCTTGATTTTCCCGTGCTGAGATTGTTGAGGAACTCTTCCATCAGCTTGAACTCAATCCTTATCCTCTCCCTCTGCAGCAGCGCCGCAACCTTTTCCCCCTTTATGAGCTCGTAGATTCCAGACCTCTCAGCGTTGCTGACCGCCTCGAATATTATCCTCTTCGCGCTCTTCTTCAGGAATCCGCTCTCCTCTCCCTGCTTCTTGATGTCCTCTTTTGTGAAACCCGGGCCTGCGATTATCACGGTGTCTACCCTCATATCGTTCGCCATGTCAAGGACCTGCTGGAAGTACTTCCTCTGCTGCTCAGCAAAGTCTTTCTGGCTCATCCTCTTGCTCAGCCTGCTGTATATCTCGCTCCTGAATTCCACGCCGTAACCGAGCAGGTAGGCGGGAAGAGCCTTTTCATCATCGACAACTATCAGTCCAAGCCTCGCCTTCTTCGTGTCAGAGACAGCAGTCCTGACCACGTTGACTATGTAATCAGGCCACGACTCTTTCTGTATCTCGAGCACGTCCTCGGGCCCTATGTTTAGGGTGTGGTAGCTGTTGAGCTTTATGAATTCCAGCGGCCGGCCCTCCAATATCTTTCCCATGATGCGCAGCCTGTTCGCCGTCTTGTCGAACTCCGTCTTCTCCACCCTTACCTTTATCACGACCTCTTTCATCTCCCCCTTGTCGCTCTCGCTGCTCTTGAACTTCCTCAGGCTCTCCGACTTCACGAAGTCGTTCTCGAATATTATCCTCTGCAGCGTCCAGAGGTCGTCGAGAGTGTCCACCCGCAGTTTGAGCCTCCCCTCTCCTTCGTAAAACCTTATGACCTTCATCTGACCAGCGTTTGATTTAGACTTGCAGAAACAATATTAATAGCTTAGTATCCATCAATACACGAACCTGCGATAGTGATCAGTTGTCAATATCGATTTCATCAATACTCAGCGGCGCTACATCCGTCATCATCTCGATAATACAGAGCTACGGCTACCTTGGGATATTCGGGCTGATGCTGCTCGAGGGCTCTTCCCTTCCCTTGCCCAGCGAAGTGATAATACCCCTCGCGGGATACTTCTCCGCTCAGGGCCTGCTCAGCCTGCCCCTCGCTTTCACAGCCGTGCTTGCGGGCAGCATAGGCGGCCTCCTGGTCGACTACTACATAGGATTCTTCCTCGGGAAGGGCGTTGTCTACAAGCACCTCAGGTTCTTCCACGTCAGGCAGGAAACGCTGGACAACTTCGATGCGTGGTTCAACAGGAACGCCGTGGCAGCCGTGTTCCTCACCAGGTTCGTCCCGGAGATAAGGACACTGATGAGCATCCCGGCAGGCTTTGCAAAGATGCCGATGAGGAAGTTCCTCGCCTACTCAATAGCCGGCAACCTGATATGGGACACCACCCTGATACTTTTCGGCTACTATCTCTACACGGCGCAGAGCAACATAGCAGTAGTGCTGGGCGCGATAGGAATCTTCGCGATATTGATGTACGTGATATTCCGCTATGCGCTGAAGAGCATGAAAAAGGGAGCTGTGCAGGCCAACAAGGGATAAATTAATAAAACCATATTGAGAGCTATATCTGTGATACAATGGCCAGGTCAAGAGCAAGGCTGCGGGCAAGAGCCGGCACCCACAGAGCGAAGGAGAGGGACATACACGACACGCTTCTTTTGGCATTCATATTCCTCGGTCTCGGGATAGGCATTTGGTATGGGCAGCCCGGTCCCGGGTTATTGATTGGCGGAGGTGTCGGAGTGCTTGCGAGGGGCTATTCAAAATACGGAAAAGACAGGGAAATGGTCTCTGCGTCGCTCGGAGTTGCCAGCTACATAATATTCCTGTTCGGCATATACTTCATATTCCTCGGGATATCCCTGCTTGAAGGGATAGTGTGGTTCTATCCGTATGGGGCGAGCGTCCCGCTAGTCATCATAGGATTGATACTGCTGATAATTTTCTTCAAGCGAAGATAATCCATCTTTCGGTTTTTTCTTTTTACTTTATTTTTTAAAAAAACCGAAACAACAAGCTTACGTTTAAATATTAGCAGAGCTCTCTATCTATCATCTGCTACAACTGATCATCATGAGCAAGATGGGGGAAACGAAGCAAAAGATACTCGATTCCCTGGGGAACAAGAGCAAGACGCTCACAGACCTGAGCAATGAGCTCGATCTCGCTCCATCCACTATCGCAGAGCACATACGCGACCTCCTCAGCATGAACGCGATAAGGGAGATTGACGACATCCCAAGGAAGTGGAAATATTATGAGATAAACCCAACCTTCAGCCCCGAGCAGTACCACATGAGCTTCATGAGGAGGCAGGGGCTAATACTGTCAGTCGGCATAGTGGTCGCAATAGCTGTGATCGGGTCGCTGCTCTACATTACTAACTCGAACTACAACAGCATAACCGCCTGCACCCCGAAGCCGGGATACATCTGCGGCAGCCCGGAGGCCAATTCCTCAGGCACGCTGAGCGTAGTCCTCGGCGGGCAGAACAAGACGATAGCGGTGCAGGGAATAGGCTGCAGCTACAACTCATCCCCGCCAAGCACATTTACTCCCTACCATGCGACGCTCACCGCGAACGCAGGCGCAAGGCTCGACGTCTCGTGCCCGCAGCCAAGCGCGCAGCAGGCATCGCAGTCCACGGTCGTGCACATCTGGCTGAACTACACCGCAAACGGGATCGGCGTTGTCGCGGAGGTTGCGAACTTAACCCGCCCGCCGGTGTACTACACCACAGTGCCCACGACAACAACAGCGCAGCCAACCACTACGATACCGTACACCACAATACCGCAGTACTACCAGAACGGCAACTCCAACGGCACTGTCCTGCAGAGCGCACCCGGTGGCAGCGTGCTCATAGCTCCCGGCCTGACTTACATATGCGCAGCCGGATCCTACGCAAGCACCATAAGGTCTGCTTCATGGTCTCCCGATTCCTCGACTGGAGTCTACAGCAGCATAGGCAGGAGCTATGGAAACCTATGCTCGGTTCTCGGCGGCACGACGTCTCAGGACAATTACATCGCATTGGCAGGGGTAAGCGTCAACCAGGCCAACCCGATAGTCTACGCGACCACAGGGGCGCCCGACACCGGGCTAACACAGCTCAACTTCTCCGTTCTGGATCCCGATTCTGAAGTTGTGATCGCAATTGCAAGCGGCGGCGGCACGTTCATCACAGGGGTAAACCCGTCGCTCTACTGCACCGTAAACCAGAACGATTACCACCAGATATCCGCAGGCTGGACCCCTCTCGTCTACATCGCCACATGCACGGCGCAGACTCCGGGGAACTACAATATAAAAGCGACAGGCGTATCCGGCAACCCGCAGTATTATTATGGAAACGGCTGGCTGTCCATGGCTGCATACGTGTTCCCGTCCGGGATACCTCCGAGCACTACGACCTCGGTATATACCACAGTGCCGACCACATCTACAACATATTCGACAACGGCTCCAACTACGTCCGTGCAGACGACCACCACAGCAGTGCCTCAGGACTGCGGTCTGCTTAAGACCATATACGTAAACCAGACCCTGTCGTGCCAGGGATACATGGTGCTGCTGACTGACTTGAGCCAGCCGGCACAAAACCAGTCGATTAACCAGTCGACTGGCAGCGCGGCAGACCTTGCGGTATACTACAACGGCGCTTACCAGGCCAGCATGCAGATATTCCCAAACCCGGCACAAGTGGCATTATACACGTCGCAGCAGGCAAATACGACGCTGGCCATACAGGTCAACAAGACGTTCGCAGGGCTCTATGCATACCAGAAATGGGCGCAGGTCGAGATATATGCCATAACAAAGCAGCCGTCCACTACGACAACGCAGACCACATCCACAATCTCGACTACCACCTCCACCACCTCCACCTCGGTAGCGACCACGACAACGGTTCCGGTGACCACAAACCAGAGCGCGATGTACGTCTATAATCCAGGCCTCACGCCGAATACGGCGGCGGCATATGCACTATTCACGCCCGTATTTTCGCCGCTCTATGTGGGCAGCAATATAACCGACAGCCCATTTACCGTGCACCTCGCTGACCTCAGCCAGCCGAATCAGAACAACGTCTCAACGGCGATAATATACATATACTACAACGGCGCGCTCACCAACACGACGCAGCTACTGCCCGGGCAGGTTGACGAGTACACGGTTTCTGGCAGGACCATAACGGTATATGTGAACAGCACATATGCTGTAGGTCTCTACAACCACTGGGCGAAGATAGAGCTCTCCTTCTCTCCCGTCACGATAACCATAAATCAGACCGTTTCGCAGGGGCCGTTCTCCCTGCTGCTCAGGAAGGTGACGAACAGCACCACATACTTCAATATACTGCAGAACGGGACTGTGATAAGGAGCAACATGTCGCTTGTCCTTGGGCACATTGCATATGTCTGATCCCGCAGACTGGAGTGGGATAAACCTAAACGCAACAATACATTTAAAAAGTTATCATCTAATCTATAATCTGATTAATCTGATAATTCGTGGGCTGTAATATGAATGAGTATAGATCTTTCGCTCTAGTTCTGGTGCTCTTCAGCGCCTTCATGTTTTCCGCTTCAGCGCTTTCTGTCACGCTCACTCCGAGCAATGCAGTGCTGGACGCAGGGCAGATCGAAGTCTTCAATGCCATCACATCAGGGGGAACAGGTCCGTACACATACAACTATTTCAACGTGACCAGCAATAGCCTAATAATTTCTGTATCAAATGCATTGACTTCAAACACTCTTACCTTTACCTCGGGCGCGACTGGGTCGTTCTCCTACAATGTAATAGTTACAGACAGCACACCAACCACAGCGAGCTCT
>JAJYDY010000001.1 GCA_021790455.1 Microcaldota archaeon
CTTTCTGCTTTAACCTTAAAATGCTTTTCTTTTTAGATTCGACGCAACACTACACGCAATGAGTAAAAGATTGTTGAATGCGTTAAACTAAGAAAATAGTATGCTATAAATATTATGATAGTTTGAGTTTTGTTGCTA
Organism: Microcaldota archaeon; assembly: GCA_021790455.1. Classification (GTDB taxonomy): domain Archaea; phylum Micrarchaeota; class Micrarchaeia; order Micrarchaeales; family Micrarchaeaceae; genus JAJZYD01. Next base: position 139 of record JAJYDY010000001.1, read on the forward strand.
TGGTGAGAAAATGGGAGGGGGAAAGTCAAAGGTTGCAAGTCTGGAGTCTGAATCTAAGCCGCCGGCGCCCGTTATGGAAGCCGAGAATGCACATAAGTTGGCTCGCATATCCGTTCCGGCAGCAAACAAGCTGATAGGAGATAAGATTCCTGTCCCGGGGATAGACCACGGCTTTGTCGAGCTTATAGACTACATGGGCAGCGACCAGGCAATTGTGAGGGCTGCGAGGGTTTCCTATGGAGAGGGCACAAAAAGCGTCAGCTCAGATAAAGGGCTTATCCGCTATCTCATGAGGCACAGGCATACAACGCCATTCGAGATGGTAGAGTTCACGTTTCTGGTAAGCCTGCCGATATACGTCGCAAGACAATGGATCCGCCACAGGACAGCGAACGTGAATGAGTACTCTGGGCGATACTCAATAGTGCTCGATGAATTCGACGTGCCCGGACCTGAAAGGATAAAGGGTCAGGATACGAGGAACAAGCAAGGAAGAACCGGAGCCCTGCCAGCAGAGGTTGTGGAGAAATTCAGGGAGAAGCTTACTAAGAGCTCAACCAATGCATACAAGGATTATGAGTGGGCGCTTGAGCACGGCGTCGCCAGGGAGATAGCAAGGCTCTTCCTTCCTGTCAACTTCTTCACGCGCTGGTACTGGAAGATAGACCTGCATAACCTATTCCACTTCCTCGGCCTGCGCCTTGACTCCCATGCACAGTGGGAGATCAGGGCTTACTCCCAGATCATGGCAAGTATAGTAAAGAAGGTCTGCCCGGTTGCATACGAAGCGTTTGAGGATTTTGTACTAAACAGCACCAGCTTTTCCAGGAAGGAGAGGCGTGCAGTTGCAGAGCTTCTGCGCGGCAGGAGCTTTGAAGAGGCATGTGCAGCTGCAGCTCTGCCGCTGAAGAAGGAAGACGGGACTCCGATGAAGAGCGGGGAGGGGGTAGAATTCAGCGAGAAACTTGATGGGATGCGCAATCTCCTGAGAGAGGGAGCCGGCGCTGCTTGAGGGATACAAAAGCTATTTAAAAACAGGCAGCAAAATACCTTCGATAAAATGAAGCAAGTTTACCTGGCGCTGCTGCTCTCGGTTTTTGCTGCTGGTGCACTTCCCAGCGTGCACGCTGGATTCACGATAATAGGGCTTAATACCACTGTCACCCTCAACCCCAACACGAGTGCGAGTGTCACAGACATTCTCAGGGTGTCAGTGAGCAACGATTCGATCTCGCAGTACTCCCAGGACAGGCTTGCGCTCAATCTGACGCTCAGCCAGTGGCAGAACCTTGTCGGACCAGCGCTCGTAGAGCACATAATAAACCCGACAGGCAGCGTCTACCATTTCAACTTCCTGCCTGGACCGCTGCTCGACGTGGGAAGCGGCGGCAAGATAGCATACCTGTACCTGACTTACTACGTATCTAATGTCACGCACGTAAATCAGACCGCACCTAGGGTATTCAACTATTCCTTTGACGGCACTGTGTTCAACTTCGAGCACGCGGCGAGCGGCGGGGTCCTCGGCCAGAACACCACGCTTACGATCATACTGCCAAGCAACTCGAGAATCGTCTCTGTTTATCCGCCGCCAGATTCGCCTGCGTCCGGCTTCCTGTCAGGCTACAGGAACGTCACGCAGCTCTCATGGTACTCGAACGAGCCGCTCTCGAAGTTCACGCTCGTCTACGACGTGCAACAGAGCCTGCAGGGAGAGGTAGTTTCCTTCTTCGGCCAGGTCTATTCAGCACTCGGCGGATTCGTATACCTGATAATAGCAGCAGCGATAGCCATCTTTATATTCTACACTTACAAGAGAGCGAACAAATGAAAAAGGTTGTCTTTTGCACGAATATGAGATAAAGCTCCTTAATGGGCTCAAAGAGAAGAAAGGCCAGAGCATAGGGCAGCTCGAAAAGAGCATTGGTCTGTCTCAGGACTCGATACTTTGGGCAGCGGAGAATCTTTCGAAGAGCGGTGCCGTTGTGGTCGAGAGGGGCGCAGTTAGGTCTGTATCCGTCACGAAGGAGGGGGAGGGCTATCTGAAGCAGTTCCCGGAAGAGGGCGTGGTAAGGCTCTTGGAAAAATCCGGTGGAAGGGAGAAAATCGCAGGAATCAAGGATAAGATAGGAGTAATCTGGGCGAAGAAGAACGGGTGGATAAGTATAGATAATGGCTTGGCATCGCTAACGCAGAGCGGAAGGGAGGCCGCGAAGGAGGGGCAGTACGAACTCAGGGAGGCTTTCAATTGGATATATTCTGACCAGCCAAAGATGAATGAAAAGGCTGCGTCCATGAAGGGGGTTGTCGACATTCTTGCAAAGAGGAACCTCATCGAGGTTGATGAGAAGAACGTGATATTGGCGATATCCATTACAAAGGAAGGACTCGCCATGCTCTCTGGCGCAAAGGCTGAGAAGGGGGTCGACGCGCTTACCAGGGACATTATAAAGTCTGGCATATGGGAAAGGCAGGGGTTCAAGCCGTACAACATAAATGCGCCTGGAGAGACGGTCTATCCGGCACGGATGCATCCGTTCAGGGAATTCTCCAACTTCCTCAGGCAGAAGTGGCTGGAGATGGGGTTCATAGAGGTGTCCGGTCCGATAGTCGAGACGGCATTCTGGAATTTCGACGCGCTGTTCTCCCCGCAGGACCATCCTACCAGGGAGATGCAGGACACATTCTTCCTCTCCAATCCAGAGAGCCTGACAATAGAAGACCTTGAAACCCTCCAGAAGGTGAGGAAGATGCACATAAAGGGATGGAAGGAGCAGTGGAACGAAGAAATAGCGAGCGAGGCGGTGCTCAGGACGCACACTACCAGCGTATCCGCCCGTTACATGAGGAAGCTCGCCACGACCCTCAATGCAAATTATCCGCTCAAGCTGTTCTCTATAGGCTCCGTATTCAGGAACGAAAACCTTGACTACAAGCACCTCGCAGAGCTGCACCAGCTCGACGGAATAATTGTAGGGGATAACCTGACCCTTGCGAACCTGATCGATACGCTGAGAAAGTTCTTCTCGAAGCTCGGGATGGATAACATAAAGATCCATCCGCAGTACTTCCCTTTTACAGAACCCAGCCTTGAGGGGCTTTACTACGACGAAGAGCACGGCGACTACATAGAGCTCTTCGGCGGCGGGATAATAAGGAAGGAGATAACCAAGGCGATGGGCACGGACAAGACGGTGCTGGCCTGGGGTATTGGCGTTGACAGGTTCCTGCTCAACAGGAACATACTTGGAGTTGACTCGCTGCCGGCGATTTTCAAGAACAACGTCGGCTGGCTTAGGTCTAGGGAGAATCTGAAGGTGTAGGCATGCCTGTCGTTGCATTTGATGTGAAGGATTTCGAGGAGAGAGGCTATCCTGCAAAGAGGCTGCAGGAGCTCCTCCCCAGCCTCGGCATGGAAGCCGAGATTGCAGAAAGCGGGGAGATAAAAATAGAAACAATGCCGAACAGGCCGGACCTTCTCGATTTCATAGGGATAATAAGGGCGCTAGACCACTTCACGGGGAAGAGGTCCCCAAGGGAAAACTTCTACAAGATAGAGAAAGAGCCGGTCCTTGTCATAGATGTCGATCCTTCTGTGAAGAAGATAAGACCATATATAGCAGGGATAGTGGCTGAGAACGTGGATTTCTCCGGAAACCTCCTGAAGTACGCGATAAACTTCACCAACAAGTTCACCGAGACCTATGGAAGGAAGAGGAGGAAGCTCGCACTCGGGATCCACAACCTTGACAGGATAAAGGGGAATATAACCTATGCCGCCGCGGAAGAGGGGAAGATGACTCCGTTGGATGAAAGTGGCGAAGTGAGCTTCTCCGACGTGCTAAAGAAGAACGAAAAGGGGATAGAATACGGTGGAATGTATTCCTCGCAGAAGAAGCCGAAGCTACCGTTCATAAAGGATGGGGAGAAGGTCCTTGCCGTGATTCCCATAGTGCAGTGCGAGCAGACACGTGCAAAGGAGGATACTAAGAATATATTTATCGACATAACAGGGACATCGGAAGTCGCCGTGGAAAATGCGGCTAACCTGATAGCAGCTGCACTGATCTACAGCGGCGCGACGATTTATCCCGTAACGGTCAACTACAGGAAGAGCGCAGTGCAGACTCCTGAGTTCAAGGAGAAGCAGATGAAGATGTCGCTCAGGAGAGCGGAATTCACTCTCGGAGTAGCGCTCGGAAGGCACAATGTCGTCGGGCTGGCGAACAAGATGGGGTACACCGCAGCAAAGTACGGGAACAGCATTGTGTTCTTCGTCCCGCCTTATAGGCTTGATGTGATAAGCGAGCGCGACCTGATCGAGGATGTCGCGATAGCCTTCGGCTACGACAACATCACGCCGCTCCCCGTGACTGGAGTCGCGGATGGGCTTGCGCAGGATACCGCAGAGCAGGAGAACAGGCTGGCTACCAGCATGGTGGGCCTTGGTTACACGGAGGCGATAAACTCGATACTCACAAACGAGATAACTAACTTCGAGAACGTGCAGCACAAGTACAAAGAGGGGGAATATGTCCAGATCGCGGATGCGAAGACGGAGCAGACAACAATGGTGAGAACGGACATAGTACCATGCCTGATGCAGAACCTCTCCATCTCCACGAACGAGAAGATGCCGCAGAGGCTTTTCGAGATTGGACGGGTTTTCTCCCTAGATGGGAGCACTATAAGGGAGTCTTCAAAGCTCGCGTTCGTCGCAGAGCACTCCAGGGCGAACTTCTCAGAGATTAGGAGCTCTGTAGAGGCGATGCTGAAATTATCCAGGATAGATGATTACAAGATAGAGGCAACGAATGACGCTTCTTATATAGAAGGAAGGTGCGCGAAGGTTGTCTCAAACGGCTCCACGCTTGGGATCTTCGGAGAAATCCATCCAAAGGTGCTCTCCAGATTCGGGCTTGAGGAGCCTGTCGTCGCAGCTGAGCTCGTCATAATAAAGGAAATAAGATATGAGGTGTAGCTTTTATGTCAGAAAATCAGGGGGATTCAATGGGATCCTGCCGCCTCCTTCTTCTGACCGTTCTTCTTTCCTAAGAACTTAGAGATTATTCCCGGATGCTCCTCCCTGTACTTCTTCTTCTCCTGCCTCTCCTGCTCACTCTTCCATTCCTCCCTCGTCCATCCATAAGGTGGAGATTCTCTTATACTCTTCGGGAAGTATGCATAATTGTAGAGTTCCTTGATGTAATCATAATCGGTCTCTTCCATGTTCTCCGCGTCCGCCTTCACATGGACGCCCTCTCCCGCAAGGAAATCGATGAGCTGTTTCCTGCTTATCTTCTCCCTTATATTGTCCGCCTCTGGGTGGTTGTAGACTATCCTTATGAATTTCTTGTAGTAGTCGACCTTCGCCTTAATCACTGCATCAAAAAGGAGCAGCCTGTACTGCAGGCGTGCACTGTGCGGTATATCGACAAGCTCCTTCTGGTCGAGGTTCTTGAACGTGACCTTCTTGATCATCTTGTAGGGCATCCTGAACTTCTTGCCATCCTCTTCTATGAACTGCGACCCCTTGTCTCCCGATATGTCGTCTCCTGCGCCTGGCCCGAAGACTTCCTTGGTCTTTTCAACCTGCTGGTTGTCTCGTCTGTCCATTTTACCACTTATATTTCTTTTTCCTGTTATTTAATGCTGTCGATTTAGGGGAATCAATAAGAAAGAAACAAATCAGGCCTTACTCTCGGCTTCTATTGCGGGAACAGTATCCTTCTGCGCAACAGGCTGCTGCACCGGATACTTCGGCTTGAATACTGGGAAGTTCGCAACAGGCTTTCCTCCATTGACCGGGAGCGCGAAGTAGTCTGTCATGTTCGCGTAGGTCTTCTGGAACAGCTCGCTCTGCTCGAGCTCCTTGACGTTCCTTATGTACTTGTCGGCCCTGTAGTTCCAGTTCGGGTTTGCCTTTGCCCATTCCTTTGCAGGTATGGAATACTGCTTCTGTATCTTGTCCCTGTAAACCTCCGGGAACACGTTGAACGTGCAGAACGGAAGCACCTGACCGTCAGGCATTGCATAGTGGATGTCGCACTTCTCAACCCTGTGTATGTCGTAGCTGTGCTCATCCTGGAAGTGCATCATCCCCAGGAACAACGTCTTGCTGTGGAGCGCACCCATGGAGTTGAAGTCCCTCTTCAGGAACACATCCATAAGCATCTTGCCAAGGTTGAGGCTCTTCGGCTGCTTCTGCTTGTCGATCAGCTTCGGCACGCTAAGGAGCGTCCTCATGGCTATGAGCTTCCTCTGAATCTTGTTCTTCCCGTGCATCTGGTCGACTGCTCTCTGCAACTTCTCGACCAGCGCAGCAGCGTCAATGAAGTCTGTTATCGGGATCAGCTTGTCATCGCTGTCCTTGAACAGGTATGTTGCAGCGCCGCACGCGAAGTGGATAGATAGGTCATACTTGTACTCCCCGCTCAGCGCCTCGAGGAACTTGTTTATCCCTCCTACATAAGGCACAGAGAACCAATGCTCCTTCCTTATAACGCCGTTGGTCTGTTGCTCGATTAGCTTTATTGCACCCGGGATCGTTATCCTCTGCTTCTCCCTGAGCCTTGTCGGCATCCTTCCCACGAGGGAGACTGGCTGGAAGTTTACAGCCCTGACTACATCCATGTTGTTGACCGCGAAGTTTATCATCGCTCCCAGTTCATGATCATTTATCGTCCTGATGACGGTTGGCACAAATACTACCCCTATCCCTGCCTTCCTGCAGGAGTCGAGCGCCTTTGGGACCTCCCAGTAGTTCTTCGGGTTCGTCCTTGGGCTTACTCCGTCGCAGCTCATGTAAAGAGTACCGCAGCCCGCCTGCCTGACCTGTTTTGCAAGCTCAGGCTTCTCCCCCAATATTATCCCTGTCGTGTTTAGCTGGATCTGGTCGAATCCCGCCTTCTTCGCCCTGTTGATGACCTCGACTATGTTCGGGTGCATCATTGGCTCGCCGCCGGTTATCTGGAGAGCGTTCGCAGGTATCGGCTTTGCAGCCTTCAGGTTCCTGAATATCTTTTCCAGTTCATCGACTGTTGGCTCGTATATCGGCTCGCCCTCCTTTGCATAGAAGAAGCAGTACCAGCAAGAGAGATGGCACCTGTTCGTAACCACTACGTTGGCAAGGCCGGTATGGGTCTTGTGGCGCTCGCAGATGCCGCAGTCGAACGGGCAGTTCTGCCCCTGACCCAGGTAGTTCGGGTTGTCTATGCCCCTTCCGAAGTAGTTGTACCTCTTCATCTTCGTGTACATGTCATAGTCTTCCCAGTACTTCTCGACCGCCCACTTGTGCTCCGGGCAGTACTTCCTTATCATGACGTTGTCTCCATCCTTGTAAATAGTTCCGGGTATGATCAGCTTGCACTCTGGGCACACTGTCATTGTCTTCTCGATGACCGGCAGCTTTTCCATCTCCTCGACTGTCCTGTGGTAGCAGGCGTAAATCGGGTCCAGGGCAGGGTTGGCGTTCGGGTCCTCCTTTACCTCAGGCCTCTTGCTGTTCACTTCCTCAATCAGGCCCTTCTTTTCCTCAAAAGACTCTGGTTTGGCTTCCTTCTTCTCCCCTTCATCCGAGCATCCGCACGAGCCTCCGCAAGATCCCTCTCCCTGTGCGCCTCTCCCGCAGCCGCAGCCTTCGCCAGGTTCCTGACCATGGCCTCCGCATCCGCAGGAATCTCCTTCCGCGGCAAGATCTCCCTCTTCTAGGGTTCCCTTCGCTGCGCTTGCAATGCCCTTTTTCTCGTTTTTACCGCCAAAATTGAAACTCTGCCCAGTCATCTTTACACCAATATTATCAGGAATATGGGGTTTTCAATCTCTTTAAATACTTTTGCATCCGCTGGTTTACAGAAAGTAAAAAGTTGCTTTTCTTCGAAGGAAAAATTATGGTGTTGTTTCCCGATGAGTTAGTCTGCGTATCGCTCTTTGTAACTGATATGTGGTTTGCGACACAAGCATCATCATAAATGCCACTTAATCAGGCTTATTAATAATTCCGATAACCGCCCGTGGTAGTAGGTTCCATATCTTATTGAAAACATAAAGTCTGCTCATTGTTAACAAAAAGCATAACCACGGGTGGTAGTAGGTTCCATATATTATTGAAAGTTCCTGACAGGAACAACCAAAAGGTAGAAAACATGGCCCAACTTGGCATAAAAGCAGCAGTGATCTCTCTGATCGTACTATTGGTACTGGTCTTTGTGGCTCAGCTGGTCGTTGGCGTATTCGGCACTGCATCGGCGCAGGTGAACAACACACTTGTGACGACTGCAGGGGCTAACAGCTTGGCAGTCGAGCAGTTTTGCCAGGTCGGAACCGCGAACACCACAGTCATAAACTTCATACCCTTAGTCATGGCACCGATCGGTGGTGTGATTTTCTTTTTCGGATTGAGGAATCTGCTGAACGTGGGTGGTGAGGACACAGGCATCTAAGCGATGCGCCCTCAAGCCGGCGGGACGCCGGCTTTATATTCAAAAAGTAAAAAGGCATCAAATTGGCTGAACGGGGAATAAAGGATTAACATCTATAGAAGGTGCCCGCACGTCTCATCTCCTTCTGTCTTTCTTGTATGAGCGCTTCCTGTTGAAGTCAAAATGTGGCTTGCCGTGACTGTGCATCTGTCCTCCGTGCTGGCTGCCGCGCCTCTGCTCATGCTGGGGGGACTGCTGCATCTGCGGCTTTGGCTTTATGGGTGCGCTCCTTATCTTCTGCACCGTTTCGTCAAGGGTCTTCTTTAGCTCCTTGCCTATGAACTTCTTGGTGTAATAGTCGGCTTTTAGGCCTATGCTGATCTTCGTCGCGTAGACTCTCGCGATCCTGCCCCTTATCTCCCTTGGCGCTGTGTTTACGACCGGAAGCTTGAACAGCACCCCGTACTTCGGCGGCTTGCTGCCGAATTTTATGTGCTTGAAAAGGCTCTTCTCCGCGCCGAGCAGTTGGACAGTGCTCGCAGGCATTGTCGCAAGCCGCTCCATAGAGCCTGCCTTGCTGAGCAGCTCCGCGGCTATCTTCTCGTCCGTAAGATAAGTGGTATTCGGAAGAAGCCTCTCCGATGCGATCTTTATGTAGTCCTCTAGAGAGGTGAGCACGCGCAGGAGGTTGTTGCTCAGTTCGGCAAACTCGATGACGGCCTTCTTCTCGTCCATGTTCATCTTCCTTCCTATGGTCTTGACGGATTTCTCGTGTATTATCTTCGCCATCTGCTCGTTGTTCACTATCCTCTTTATCTCCTCCGTGCTCGGCTGCTCCGGCTTCGTTAGGAGGAGAGCCAGATCAGCCAGGCTCTTCGCGTTGTTTATCCTTATCTCCGGGAAATATATCCCGAACCACTCGGTGAGCCGCTCGTAAGTCAGGTTGTAGCTCTTGTTCGTCTCGAGGTATGCGTTTATCGCCTGTATCAGCGCATATTCCTCGCTAGAATACGCTTCCTGTATGCCTGCCTTGGCGCTGGCTAGCATCCTTTCGCGAAGTTCCTCAAAAGAGCCCTCTTTCACTGCCAATGCATGCACCAATAATTAGACTAGACTTTGATACTTTGTCGATGGAGTTTAAATATTTATGCTAGGAGCCTGTTGGCGCGTAGTTCGCATACACATACGACGCTGCCGATATGGCGGCGCAGCGCCCAAGCGGTGATTCGCCTCTGATCGCACATGCTTGCGCCGGAACGGTAATTGTGATATCCGCATAATATTTCCCATTAGGCTGTGACTGGCAGGTTGCAATGTATGATACGTCACCGTTGCTGTCTGCAAGGTCCTGCCTCGGCGTGCATCCTGACGGCCACGCAACGACACACGCAGACGAATACTGGCATGATATGGCTATTACAACGAATGAGTTAGGCTGTGTTATAGTGTAGTTTATGTCGCCAATCGCTGTAGCGCTGCCATCTTCTGGAGGGAATAATGCCTGTTTGTTCACGACGGGTGCTGGTGCGTTGTCCAAACCAATAGTGGCTATAGAAGCGGTAATGCCGAGCTTGCTTGCGCTTACACACGAAACATTTGGACTGCCAACACTGCAGTATGCGCCGCTCAGCCTGCCAACATCAGTAGCGTTTCTCAACGCATCCTCAGCATCTGCAACCCAGTTAGGCGAGGTCAGGCATGAGTCCTGGGCGGCTGCGCATATGTAGTTCGACCATGTTCCAGCTACTATTGCTGTAATAGCAGGGCTTCCTGTGTTGCCGCCGGTAAGGAATGTCCCTGAGATCGTTGTGGTGCTCGTAGTAGTAGTAGTAGTGCTGGATGTAGCGCTGCCTGATGCTGTCGTGGTCGCAGATGTAGATGCAGCGCCTCCGCCTACCTTTCCTACTGCTGCATGCACTGTCGCGACCTTTTGAGTCACCCATCCGTTCGCTCCGCCTTCCGGAGTCGGTGCAGTGGTGTAGCGCAGCCATAGATAACCGTCGAATGTTGTGCCTATCGTCTGGGTTCCGAGAAGGGAGCTGGTGGTGCTGTAGCATGGTGTGTTGTTCACCTGCACGCTGGTGCCGCTGTCCAGTTCGGATGTAAGGACGAACCATGGGCTGCTGCCTGCATAAGGTCCTCCAGTCGAGTTGATGCTCTCCGTGCATGCGACCTCTACATTATAGAAGTTGCTCCCTGTATTCTGCCCGAGGAGGAACGATGCTGTCCCGTTAGTTGCGATGGTCAGGCCGGTGCATGAGTACTTGAACTGCACGTTGCATTGGTTCCCCAGCAGTCCGTTAGGAGAGAAAACTCCAAGCAGGTAGAGGACACCGAGTACGATGATTATTATGAGGATAGCCCATCCGTATGTCATCAGATACTCCATAGCGCTTTGCGCAGAAAATCGCTTCATGTGGACACGGTGTAAGAGGTCATCCTGTTTTTATATATCTTTCGAAAGGGATTTATAAGGTGCTAGAAAAGATAGAGTGACGTGACGTATTATGAACATCGATGATTTGCTTGCCCTAGCCAAGAGGCGGGGCTTCTTCTGGCAGGCTGCGGAGATATACGGAGGCATAAGCGGCATATATGATTACGGCCACGTGGGAGCGCTAATGAAGAGGAGGTGGGAGAGCGCATGGCTCTCTTTCTTCGTAGACACGCATCCTGACTATTATCTTATAGAGGGAAGCACTGTCCTCTCCGAAAAGCCGCTGGTTGCGTCGGGACATGCAGAGAGATTCAACGATATAATAGTAGGCTGTTCAAAATGCCACACCTTCTATAGGGCTGATGTCCTCCTGCATGACCTTGGCATAGACGTCTCAGAGGGTGCAACGCCGCAGGAGATTGATGACATGGTAAAGAAGAACAACATCAAGTGCCCCAAGGACAAGGGCCCTCTCCAGCCATCTAAGGCATTCAACATGATGCTCGACCTGCACCTCGGGCCGGAAAGGACAGACAGGGGCTACCTGCGGCCTGAAACTGCGCAGTCCGCTTACCTGAATTTCTTCAGGGAATTCAATATACTAAGGAAGACGCTCCCAATGGGCCTTGCTGTAATAGGAAGGGCATACAGGAACGAGATATCCCCGCGGCAGGGGCTTTACAGGATGAGGGAACTGACGCAGGCAGAGCTACAGATATTCTTCGACCCGGAGAGCTGGGAGCCGAACCTCAGTGAGTTCGGAAAGAGGTCGGTGAACGTTGTCCTCTATGAGAAGAAGCAGGACAGGATCTCGATAAAGGACCTCGTCGAGAAGCACAATATCCCGAAGTTCTATGCTTACCATATGGCGCTGATCGATGTTTTCTACAGGGATGTCATCGGCATTCCAGAGGAGAAGATAAGATTCTTCGAGAAAGGAGGAAATGAGAAGGCATTCTACAACAAGGTGCACATGGATATAGAAGCAGACATTGAAAGCTGGGGAGGATTCAAGGAGGTGGGTGGGCTTCATTACAGGGGTGATTACGACCTTACATCGCACTCGAAGGGATCGGGCCAGGACATGTCTGTCCTTGTTGGCGAAAAGAAGGTCCTTCCAAACGTACTTGAACTTAGCTTCGGCGTGGACAGGAACATCTGGATGCTGATAGACGTGTTCTTCAAGAAAGAAGGCGAGCGGACCGTTCTGTCAATACCGAACTTCATCGCTCCATACCAGGCTGCGATATTCCCTCTCCAAAAGGACGATACTATTTACAACATGGTTGATTCGATCTACAAAAGGTTGAGGCCTTACTTCAAGATAGGCCTTGACGAGTCCGGCTCGATCGGAAGAAGATATGCAAGGATGGACGAGATAGGAACCCCGTTCTGCATAACGGTTGACTATGACTCGATCAGCAGGGAATCTGACAAGTTTGACACCGTTACAGTCAGGTCGAGGGACGACAAGAAGCAGGTAAGGCTAAAGATCGATGAACTCGACTCCTTCCTAAAGAAGAACACGGCATTCAACGCTCACGATTACGTAAAGTTCTATTAGTTCCATTAAAGAAGTAATATTATGATAGGCTCCTCTTGCAAGATCAATGTGTCGTGCTTTGACCTTAGGCACACTTTCGAGAGCGCGCAGCCTCTCGCTTTCTATGCTGATTATTCCAAGGATGGAAACGCCCTTTCCTATGCGACAGGCGCGGCTCTTGTCAACGTTTCATTTGAGGGCACGCCGAGGAAGGGAACGCTCAACATAACCAGCAACGACATTCAAGCAGCGAAGGCCGACGTGAGCATGAGGTTCAGGCTCGGCGACGACATGGAGAAGGTATACAAGACAATAAACACGGATGTGCACGTCGGACGCGCAATAGAGAGATATGAGGGGATGAGGCTCACGGTCAACGACCCATGGGAAACCACAATGTGCTTCATAATCTCACAGTTCAACAACGTGAAAAGGATAAGGCTCATCGTGAAGAGGATAATTGAGAGATACGGAAGGGACGTAGTTGGCGCTGAGGGGAAGGTTGCCGCAAAGTCTTTCCCGAAGAGCGAAGACCTGCTAAAGGTTTCGGAGAAAGATTTCCTAGCATGCGGCACTGGATTTAGGGCGAAGTACCTTGTGCACGCCGCTGATTACTGCACGAATAACCTTGACCTTTACAAACTTGACCCGAAGGACTATGGCAAACTTAAGGAAGAGCTTATGGAGATACAGGGAGTCGGAGACAAGGTCGCTGATTGCATAGCGCTGATGGGATACGGCAACCTGAATGCATTCCCTATAGACGTGCACGTGAAGCGCGCAATGGAGAGGCTGTATTTCAACGGAGAAAAGAAAAAGATTAAAGAGATCCATGAGATATCAGAGAAGATGTGGGATGCATACCGCGGATACGCGCAGCAATATCTCTTTCATCATGAGAGAATGTCGTAAAGTGAGACTATGGGGGAACTTAGCAGGGACGTGGAGGAAATCGCGGACTATCTAGAAGCGAAGCAGAAGAACTTCGACGCTGTAATGCAGATTAGCAGGGACATAATCAGGTCCGCAGGGCAGACAATCACCCTTTTGCACAATGATGAGAGGGAGGAGGCGGAGAATAAGCTGGGCGAGATGTCTGCGATGGTGAAGAAGCTGCAGAAAATAGATGGAGGATTCAAGTATAATACGTTGCAGGCTTATCAGGAGTATGTCGAGGCCTACATCTTCCACAGCATAAAGACAAAGAGGAGGATCCCGCCCCTTTCAAGATTGGGCGTTGAGCACGAGGCGTACCTCATGGGGCTGATGGATGTTGTAGGCGAGCTGAAAAGGGAGATCCTCGAATACCTGAGAGCAGGCGATAAAAGGAGGGCGGAGTGGTACTTCGACATGATGGAGCAGATTTACGATGGGACAAGAAAACTCAGGTTTGCAGAAGCGGTGCTTTCCGGATTCAGGAAGAAGCAGGACGTGGCGAGAATCCAGATAGAAAACGCTGGGAGCGAGATCCTTTCTTTCAGGCGGAGGCGCTGATCAAATAAGCTTCAGCGCTTCTTTAACGACTTCGCCGTTCGCAGCCAATTCGTCAACTCTCGAGGAGATCTCCCTCTTGTTCTTCCTCTCCGATATCATCTTCGCTATCGGCGCCTCATACCTTCTTGACTCTATTACCCTCTCGACTTTCTTTATCTTGCCAGAGTATCTCCCGCTGAGGTACTTGCTTATCGCTGCCTGCGCCACTCCCAGATTTCTCGCAATCTGCTGCTGGCTCATCTCATATTTCCGGTCCAGTGCCTTTGCGATCGCTGCCCTTGCTGCCGGTATGGTGAGCTTGAAAATCTCGTCGCAGTTCGTGTACAAGTTATCTCCTAATCCTCAATCCCGAAGGTATCCTTGAGTGACTTCTTTATTCCCTTCTTCTTCACTTCTTCGAAGGCCTTGCCTGCGCCAAAGCTTATCTTGGGCATCTTCAGTGGCTGGCGCGGCAGCGCTTCTTTCTGCGGAGCCTGCTGGCTCTGTTTCGGCAGCGGTGCCTGTTGTTTAGACGCAGGTTTTCCTCCAGAGAGCATCGCGTCTATGATGTCTGTGAGCGACTTCCTTGATACCTTCATCGAGTCGACAAGGATGACGTTTGCCCTGGTGCCGGAGACCGCTTCCTCTGCGTCTTCAGGGTCCTTGCACGCTATCGCATTTATACCCTGGAACTTGTTCGCGGATAGCGCAACGTCTTTCGCGTTCTGGATAAGCAAAAGGGCCATATCGAATCCTGAAGTCGCGTTCGTCCTGAGGTCATTGAGCAACACCTTTGTGTCGTCGCTCCTTGTCTCGCTCATTATCGCGGTGTGGCCTGCCTTGTTTACCGCGTTCGTCGCGGATACGGCGTATTCCGGGCTGTCGCTTATGACGTAAATCTTCATGAATATCAACGTTTTACTCGTAAGCTAAAGATATTAATATATAGGGGTGAAAACCTTATTTAATCTATACAGCTGCGGAGCTGTTAGCCGTAACACTAGCAAGGTGTATTATTGAGAGGAAAAGAAACATTAGTCAATTGCGACTCGTGCGGAAGAAAGGTCCCAAGAAACAAGGCTGTCATTTTTGAGAGAGCTATCAGCTTCAACACAGGGATGCAGAATACGCAGGACGTGCGGTTCTTCGAGAGGAGGAAGACGCTGTACTGCATAAGCTGCGCCAAGCATAAGGGAATCTTCGAGAAGAAGAAGAGGATGGCAATCGAGAAAGCTAAGAAATTCGCTTGAGTGAGGCCATATGGCTTTGAACCCAGATGATCTCCTCATCTTCAAAGCAAGGGAAGAAGAGGAAGAGGAGAAGAAAAAGGTTAAGAAGCCAGAGGCAAAACCAGCTGCTGTCCCGGCTGCGAAACCTGCGCCTGCCGCTGCACCTATTCAACAGCAAAAACCACAGCCCCTGCCGCAGGCAGCTGCTGCAAAGCCGCAAGCCGCAAAGTCGGAAAAAGAGGAGAAGGTAACGTTCATATCGCAGCAGAAGGAAGAGAACATCCCGATAGTCACCGAGCAGGAGGCGCTGGAAGAGGAGTATGGCGTGACTACGATCCCAGTAGGGAGGAGGGGCGCGAAGCATCTAACTGCGAAGGAGTCAAGAAGGATAGCGGAGCACATGACGTGCGAGCTGCACCCGTGGAGGAGGGCTTATGCGATATGCAGCTACTGCCACAGGGCGTTCTGCTATGAGGACTTGGTGGAGCACAACGGCGCATACTACGATCTCGATGACATAGACAAGATACCGAAGCTGCGTGCAAGCGAAATAATAAGGTACAATACCCTCGGGTTCTTCGCCGGCGCGCTGATGCTTTTCGTTTTTCTGGTTTTCATATATTCCTCATACCCGCTTGTGCTTAAGATACCTTTTCTGTTCCAGCAGATAGGGGGATTGAACGGCCTTCTCGCGAACCCGTTGCAGGCGTTCTCGTTCCTGCTGGCTGAGACTTCGCTCGCGATGCTCTCGTTCATCGCCGCAATAAGCGTATTCCTGAGCAGGAAGGCCAGCTTCAGGTTCAGCACGATCGTCAGCGTCCTCATTGTTGGATTATTCTCATACACGTACCTGAATTCGGCGAACGTTTACTCGGCTGTGATAGCCGCCATGTCTTTCATCTCGATGGTCTCGCTCGCTTATTCAAGGGTGGCGATAGAGACGCTCCCCGAGGAGACGGAGCTCCCGGCATCGGAGTCGCTGGAGATCGCGAAGAGCAGCTTCTAGCCGCAGGCTTGTGGCTTCTACCCTGTGATGAGTGTCCTTGTCTGGTACCTTCCCCTCTTCTCTATCTCTTCGAGCCTCTCGGCTATCGCTCCTGCGTCGCTGAACGCCGCGGAGTATGATGAAAGGAAGATGTTGTAGAGCTTCTTGCTGACAGACCTCTTCATTAGGAGGAGGTCAAGCGCCTTCTCCTCGCTGGATTTCGTCACTTCGGAGAGACCGAAGTCTATCACAAAAACGCCGCTGTTTGAAACCATTATGTTCGCCGGGGTATAGTCGCCGTGCGCGATGCCAAGCGCGTGCAATTCTGCAAGGCGCTTACCGACCTCGAGGAATATCCGCTCGAGCTGCCCTTTCTTCGCCTTCTTTTCCTGCATTATCGCGTTGAGAGTATCGCCGTCCAGCCTCTCCATGAATATCTGATGTTCTCCGAGCATCAGCACCCTCGGCACCTTCACCCCGGAAGAGGAGGCGCGGGAGAGTATTCTCGCCTCTGACTTTGTCCTTTTCGAGCGGATTTCATCATCAAGCGCCCTTACTCTGTAGCCTTTCGCCACCCTGTCCTTTACAACAGCGTGCAGGCCTGCAAACTCCGTGGAATAAAGAATCGATTCGGCGCCTTCGGATAATTTCTCCATATCACCACCTTATCTCTGCTGTGTCTATCCTATATTTCTGCTTGGTGCCGCAGTCCTTTGCTGAGTATTTCATTCCAGATTGCAGCATTTTCTCCGCAACAAGCGCAATCATCGCGCCGTTGTCTG
The DNA here is from genome assembly GCA_021790455.1 of Microcaldota archaeon. Lineage (GTDB taxonomy): Archaea > Micrarchaeota > Micrarchaeia > Micrarchaeales > Micrarchaeaceae > JAJZYD01. Next base: position 17,008 of record JAJYDY010000001.1, read on the forward strand.
CGTTTAGCTCGTTCGGCGCGACAAAAACCTTTGCTGCGTGCGATTCAGCCATCAGCCTCATCATCTCCCCGAGCCTTTTGCTCTGCGCCACTCCCCCAGAAAGGAGGATTTCATTCTTCTTCGTAAGGAGAAGCGCGCGCTCCGTCGCCTCGCAGAGCATTGCGAAGGCGGTTTCCTGCATCGAGTATGCGACGTCTCTCGCGCTGTTCGTTCCCAGCTTCTTTACAGCGCTTGTGAGAAGGCCAGTGAACGTGAAGTCCATTCCCTTAACAGTATATGGCATGTCGATATACTTTCCCCCTTCCGCAAGCTTCGCAACGCTCGATCCCCATGCTGGATTGAGCTTTGCCTCCCGCGCGAAGCTGTCGAGCATGTTCCCTACGCCGACGTCGAAGGTTTCCCCGAATATGTGGTAGTGCCTGAAAGGCTCGTCAACCAATCCGAGAATCTGCGAGTTGCCTCCGCTGACATAAAGGACGATAGGGTCTTTTGCGCCGAAGCTCTGGCGCGTAGCCTCTATGTGCCCTACTGCATGATTGACTGGAAGTATAGGGATTCTGTAGCGCATTGAGAGTGCCAGCGCGGAGAGCTGCCCTATCCTGAGGCAAGGGCCAAGGCCAGGCCCTTTCGTGTATCCGACTGCATCGATGTCCTTCATCGTCATGCCTGCCTTCGAAAGAGCATTAGCCAAAACAATTCCTATGTTCCCGGAGTGGAGGTCTGCAGCCTTTGCCGGGATTATGCCGGTGGTCCCTATTTCATACATGATCTTCTCGTTGGAGAGCACCTTTCCCTTCTCGACTATCCCCACCCCGAGGGTGTGGGCGCTGCTCTCGATTCCAAGTACTGCCATTTTATCCCTCGGTCTTTTCCACTGCCGCTTTAAGCGAGTCCCAACCCTGCTCATCAAGAGGATTAGATCCAAGATGCTGAACAAGCCACATCCCGCTTTTCCTTATCTCTTTTTTTGGCGAATATTGGCCAAGCCAATCCTTTGATGGTTTGCATTTCCTGCAGCGCGAAACGGTCCCGATGAGTCCGCTCTCTATTCCCGAGGAACCCATCCTGTCCTTTTCGCCGTTGACTATTATATATTTGAAGGAGAACTTTTCTCTCAATATTCTTGATATCCGCTTTTCGAGCTCTCTCTCCTTATCTATATTGCGCAGGTTGCTGAATTTCTTCCTGTTTTCCTTTGTCGTGTAATCTATCTCCCAGACCTTTAGATAATCATCCTTCTCTTTTGCAAGGAGCGCCCTTCCTATGTTCTTCCGGAATATGCTGCGTTCCTTTGGCGCTGGCTGGCCCTCGTTGAAGTCAAGCTTTTTCTCATCGAAGACGAAGTGCTCCATTATCCTGCTCTTGAAGTTGCCTTCCTTGTGCGTCCCGATCCTTACTATCCTTGGTTCATCTCCTCCATGCCCCCATAGCTCGCCTTCTTCATAGAAGAAATATACCCCGTCGTCGGGAAGATCTTCCAGTTTGAACGGCCACCTGACGACTTTCAGCAGCCAAAGCTCTTCGTGGAGCCTTTTGCATGCGTCATCGTTTGTGGACTTGCCAAGAGCGGACTGCATTATCTCACTGTCTCTTCCAGATGTGTTATTGCCTTTACCTTTCCTTTCAGTGCGCTCGCATCAATTAGCCTTTTGTATAGCCTGTGGAAGCGTCCTGGATTATAATAGAAAAGTATCTCGTCGTATTTGCTTAACTTCATGTCAAAATCCCTGACAAGGTCTGCAAACTCGTCGACATTCACGCTGTTCTGGTCCTTTTCGTACCAATCGTTTTCTGTGTCGAAGAACCAGACTCCGTGCTTGTCCGAGAATATCGCCCGTTCAACTCCCTGTTGTTTGCACCTGTTCATGAAGCGCCTTGTCGGGGCTGCGGTGTAGAGCCTGTACGGCGTAGTTTTGACATTTGATTCTTTGAAGGAGCCGTCCTTCTTCGCTGAACAATGAGTTACGTAGACCTTCATGATTCTGCTTTGTCTTTAAGGTATAAAAACAGATACAAAGCTCAGGCAACGTCTATGTTCCCTTCCTTGTAGCCCAGCTTTATCAGCGTCTTCTTCACCGCTTCCTTGTGCTCCCCCTGCAGCTCTATCGTGCCGTCCCTGTCTGTCCCCCCGCATGCGAGCGCCCTCTTCAGCTCCTTTGTAGTCCTGGCTATCTCATCCGGGTTTATGCCCTCTATCACGGTCATGTACTTGTCGAATTTCGCCTTCTTCTGGTAGACGCGGATCTTGGTCTCGGTCTCCCTATCAAGCACTTTGCAAACGCATAGTTCAAGGGGCAGGCCGCAGTTGGGACAAGTGTCTGGCATTATACCTTTACACCCCTCTCCTTGAGGATTGTCTTGATTCTCGCAACGGTTCTCTTTATCTCGCGGGTCTTCACTACCTTGCTCGCCACTCCAGTCGAGGCGATCTTCCTCCGCTCTATTCCAAGCTCAAGGGATAGCTCATTCAGCTTTACCTTCAGCGCAGAATCAGGTAGTGCCCTTATGTCTTTTGCCTTTATTTCCAACACCTAATACAATCAGTAAAGGTATTCTGAGGATTTAGATATAAAAAGCTTGCTGTGGCGGCTGCTTGGAGTGCCGCATAAGCTTTAAAGCCCTTAATGTCGTATCTTAGTTTGCGATTTGTAGTGATCCATGATGGCCAAGAGGGCGATATCTAGGAAGGATGTTGAGCCTGTCGCTGCTCCGGCACCGGCTGCGCAGGCAAAGGCAGCGGCTGCTGAAAAAAAGCAGGAGAAGCACATAACTCTCAAGAACCTGAAGAGCACTGCTGATGTGCAGATCCCTGGCAAGCTGATAGACCAGGTTGTCGGGCAGGAGAACGCTGTCAAGATAATAAAGAAGGCTGCAAAGCAGAGGAGGCATGTGCTGCTTATCGGTTCGCCAGGAACCGGCAAGACGATGCTAGCCCAGGCAATGGCTGAGATGCTTCCCATAACAGACCTTGAGGACGTGCTTGTCTACAGGAATGTAAATGACGAGAACGTCCCTATAATAAAGGCGGTCAAGACTTATCCGCACCCGGCAGAGGGGGAAAAGCTCGGTGACGGGCAGGGGAGGCAAATACTGCAGAGGGAGAGGGCGAAGAACAGGATGACGCTCACCCGCGGAGGGTCCATGATAACTCCGATAATCCTGCTTGTTGTAATCATACTCATAGGAATATCTCTTTCAGGCCTTGTCAGCGGATACGAAATCATAGTAATCGCAGCGCTAATACTCGGGATACTCGTCTTCGGCTCTATCGCGCTCTTCACGTCTGGACTGACCAGGAGGGCAGGGCTCCCGGGAATGGGCGACTTCAATGAGCCGAAGCTGATAGTAGACAATACAGGCATGGTGCACGCCCCATACCAGGATGCGACAGGCTCCAGGGCAGGCGCAATCTTCGGAGACATCAAGCACGATCCGCTCCAGAGCGGAGGGCTTGGCACACCCGCGCACCTGAGGGTTGAGAGCGGGGCTGTGCACAAGGCGAACAAAGGCGTCCTTTACATAGACGAGATATCAAGGCTGGAGCCGAAGTCTCAGCAGGATCTCCTAACAGCGATGCAGGAAAAGAAATACTCGATAACGGGGCAGAGCGAGATGAGCTCCGGCGCGCTTGTCAAGACAGAGCCGGTGCCGTGCGATTTCATACTTGTGGCGGCAGGAAACCTCGGAGATGTGCAGCACATGCACCCGGCACTTCGTTCTAGGATAAGGGGCTATGGTTATGAGGTATACATGGATGAATCGCTAGCAGACACGCCAGCCAACGAGGAGAAGATAATACAGTTCATAGCGCAGGAGATAAAGAAGGATGGGAAGATACCGCACTTCGACAGGAGCGCGGTTGAGGAAATGATAGAGGAGGCTCGGGTAAGGAGCGGAAGGAAGGGCAAGCTCACGCTGGTGCTCAGGGACCTTGGCGGGCTCGTGAGGGCAGCCGGCGACATAGCGGTTGAGAGGCACCATGCGCTTGTGACAAAAGACGATGTAATAGCGGGAAGGGACCTCGCGAATCCGATAGAGGCGCAGGTTGTTTCGCAGCTAGTCGAATACAGGAAGGAGTACCGCGTGTTCACGACAAGGGGCTTCGCTGTCGGAAAGGTAAACGGCCTGGCGGTCGTAGGAGGCACTGTGCTTTCTCCCGGGATAGTCATGCCGATTGTCGCTGAGGTGACGCCGGCCGGTTCGCGTGCAGAAGGAAAATTCATACCGACAGGCAAGCTTGGAAGGATAGCGACAGAGGCTGTCAAGAACGTAAGTGCAATAATCAAGAAGCATATGGGAAGGGACATAGCAAATTACGACATGCATGTGCAGTTCCTGCAGGCATATGAGGGAGTGGAAGGCGACAGCGCAAGCATATCCGTGGCGATCAGCATCATATCTGCTATGGAAGGAATACCCGTCGACCAGAGCGTCGCGATGACGGGATCGCTCTCAGTCAGGGGTGAGGTGCTGCCTGTCGGCGGGGTTACCAACAAGGTTCGCGCCGCGATAAAGGACGGGATAGCTACCGTCATACTTCCTGCGAAGAACCTCGATGACGTTTATCTCAGCGCTGATCTCAGGAAGGAGGTGAAGCTGATTCCAGTAAAGACGATAGCCGAAGTGATAGAGCACGCCCTGAAGAGGACTAAACGAAGGGATGAGATAATAACAGAGCTCAGGAAGTACCTGAAGTCTTCGTAAGCAGGGGAGCGGCATGAAGGACGGAAAGAAGGATGAAAAGGGTAAGGACGGCAAGTCGAGAAAGGTACTGGAGGGTTTCGGAGAGGAGATAGTAGACGAGATAAGGTCGAAGAGGGGTCCGAAGTTCAACACGCTTGCTAGGACAAAGTCAAACATAACGTTCGATGAGAAGAAGGGCTTCCTCACGGTTGGAAAGAACATGGAGGAGAGGAGCTTCATAAACATAGCGCAGAGCAAGCGCTTCATGCAGACCATTGCAATAGCTAACAAGTGCCACAAGTTCATAATCGAGAACCTTCATACAAGCATAAGAGGCCTGTTCTACCAGCTCAAGTACTCGCTTGGCGAGGATGTCGATGAGAACATATTCAGCGAGCAGAGCGAATCAAACCCACTCATAGAGGACCTTGAAGCATCGCTGGGAATCAGGAGGGAGGATCTCAACCTGAATGCGACAAGGAAGGGAGTCCTCGTCGGCAACATGAAAGTCATGGACACGTTCGGCGGGGAGAAGATAGAGATAGACGCCAGCAGGATGGGAAGGAGCGGGTGGGCGATCCCGAGCGACGTTGACAATGAGATAGAGTTTGTAGGGGTAAAGGCGAAGTACGTCCTTGTCGTGGAGAAGGACGCAATCTGGCAGAGGCTAAACGAGGATGGATTCTGGAAGAAGGAGAACTGCATACTGCTCACTCCCGGCGGCCAGGCGACAAGGGGAACACGAAGGATGATAAGGAAGTTCGCTGACATGGGACTTCCCGTATATGTTTTCAACGACGGAGACGCGTGGGGGTGGTACATCTACTGGACGATCAAGACGGGTAGTATCAACCTGGCATACATAGGCGGCGACATAGCGACGCCGGAAGCCAGATTTATAGGAGTAACGATGTCCGACCTGGAGAAATACGATTTCCTGAAGAAGATGACGCTCAAGGCAAGCGACGTCGACCTGAAGAGGGCGCAGGAGATGCTCAACTATCCCTGGATAAACAGGCACAAAGAATGGGTCGAAGAGCTTAAGCTCGTCCTGAAGCTGAAGCAGAAGCTTGAGCAGGACACGCTGCAGGGTCCGCGCCTCACTTTTGTGGGCGACTACATCAGGGAGAAGATAAGGAACAGGGACTTCCTTCCGTAGAAAGCCAAAGCCTTTTAAGCTTATTTTGAGTAGAGCTTTCAGGTAGGGATTATGCGACCGAATCTAAATACTAAAGCGCAAAGCGCGATGGAATATCTCATGACCTATGGATGGGCCATACTTGTCATACTTGTCGTCCTTGGAATACTTTATCTATTGCACGTGTTCAGCCCTAATTCAGTAATCGGCAGCCAGTGTATAGTGAACTTCGGATACCTGTGCGAGAACCCGATTATGTCGACCAGCGGAGAGCTGTCCGCGCTTGTAGGCCAGAATACGGGGCAGAACTATTATAATATAGCGCTGGCGTGCACGGCATCGACAAACTCAACATCAGGAGGACCTTTCACGAACGGCACCAGCCCATGGTATTATGTAAACAGCACTGGCTCGCTCAAAACCTCTTACAACTCAAGCAGCACGTACACGCTCTCGAGCGGAGGAAAGCTTAACGTCAACAACCTGCCATGCTTCGGCACTACAGGAACCCTGTTAATGCCAGAGGCAGAGCATGCTCTGCGCGCAGTGTACTCGTTCTCGGGCTATAATGCATCCACGACAACCACGACCACGAATACGACAACAACGAGCACCAGCACAATATCTATAGTAAAGGCCGGCGCAGTTCTCCCATTGAGCACGCAATTCAACGGCAACCTCTGGATAAGGTACACCAAGAACCAGGGGACGCCTGGAAGCGCTGGCAACCCATGGAATGCAAAGCAGATCGCATATGTGACGGTTAGCGTCACTTCTAGTTAACCGGTGACTGAGTGATAAACGCGAAAACCAGAGCGCAAAGCGCCATGGAGTACCTCATGACCTATGGATGGGCGATAATCATCATCCTTGTCGTGCTTGGAATATTGTACCTGCTGAATGTGTTCACCCCGAACTCGCTCATAGGATCGGTGTGCACTCCGCAGTTCAAGTATGTCTGCCAGTCGGCAGTGCTTGCATCCGATGGGCAGCTATCATTCCTGTTCGGGCAGAACACCGGCTCTACCGAGTACAACCTCGCGTTCGCATGCACGGCAAGCTCTAACGTAAGCTCCGGCCAGCCCTATGTTGCAGGTGGAGGAAACCCTTGGGAGTACCTTGGTGCTGATGGATCGCTCTCGAATACCTACAGCCAAACAAATGCATATGTTCTCTACACGAACAAGTTCGTCTTTATAAACGGGATAACGTGCTATGACATAAACGGGATAGCGCTGAAGGGAAGCGCAGTGATAAGCAACGGCCATGTCCTTGAATCCTACGGTGCAATACTCGGCGGGGGTACGACTACAACAACAACTACAACCATCGCAGCCTTGACTTCGGTGCCTTCAGGGCTTGCAGTCGGGACGCCGTTCACAGGGACGATATGGCTCAAGTATACGAACAAACCGGGACTTGCAAACACCACAAGCAATCCATATATAGTTATGCAGACCGCAACAGTTAGCACAAGGATATCATCGTCACAGAGCTCGTCTACGACATCGACGACTACAACAGTACTCCTTGGACAGAAGATTTGATACGCCAATGGTGAATATTTGGAAAACGGCAACATGAGAGCGCAAAGCGCGATGGAGTACCTCATGACCTATGGATGGGCGATAATCATCATCCTCGTCGTGCTCGGTGTCCTTTACCTGTTGAACGTATTCAATCCGGGTGGGCTCGTTGGGACCACTTGCGCTGCCAATTTCAAGTATGAATGCCTCATTCCTTACATAACAACGAACGGGCTCTTGACATTCACGTTCGGGCAGAACACAGGCTCTACCGAGTACAACCTCGCATTCGCTTGCACGAATGCGCAGAACGCAACGACGGGAGAGCCGTTTGCGAACCTCACAAAAGCCAATTCCGGAGGTGTCTGGTACTATATGAATTCCACCGGCTCCCTTATGCAAACTAAATCCCTCTCTTTTGGTGCGCCGAGGTTCATGCAGAGCGAGCAGACAATCACAGTGAATAGCCTGCAGTGCTTCGACCAGAACGGGAATGTCCCGAATTCGCCATACTCATCGAAAGTGCAGGTGGGCGCGCCGATAACGGAAAGGATATGGGTGAAATTCACCACTGCGCCTGGTGCGAACAGCACATCCAATCCTTACATAGATACGCAGGTTGCGACCCTTAGCACTACAGTAGGTGTATCATAATGAACTATATAAGTGGAAACGGGAAGGGGCAGAGCGCAATCGAATACCTCATGACCTATGGGTGGGCGATAATCATCATAGTGATAGTGCTTGCAGTCCTCTACCTGTTCAACGTATTCAATCCTTCGGGATACGTAGGCAATACCTGCTCACCGAGCACGAAGTTCCTTTGCCAGCTCCCTACTATAAATGCGACAGGTGCCCTCTCGTTCGAGTTTGCGCAGACCAGCGGAAACATAGAATACAACCTTGCGTTTGCATGCGCACAGGCGACAAACTTAACTGCTGGAGGACCGTTCGCAAATAAAACTAGCCCGTGGGAATATGCAAACCTCAACGGAAACGTGAGCGCAGTGCAGCTCGTTCCTTCGAATTCTCTATCGCTCGACAGCGGAACTATTTCCACGATAAGAAAGCTTCAGTGCTATGACATTAATGGGAATCCGCTTGGCACTTCATTGGCACCTTTGCCGATCGGAACGCAGATCAGTGGAAAAGTCTGGGTGGAGTACACGGATGGCCCTGGCGCGAACAGCGTGTCCAATCCTTACCTGATTTCGCTGGTCGGAACTGTTTCGGTCCAGACCGGGTCGGCTACCTGAGTGATTTTGTTGCACGAGAATAGGGTGGATAAAGCGCAAAGCGCGATGGAGTACCTCATGACCTATGGATGGGCGATACTTGTCATACTTGTCGTCCTTGGAATACTTTATCTATTGCACGTGTTCAGCCCAGGATCAGTCTTCGGGACATCATGCAATGCGAACTTCAACTACTACTGCGCGTATCCCAGCCTTGCATCGAACGGGACGATATCGTTTATGGGGGGACAGAACAGCGAGGTGCCTGAATACAACATTGCATTCGCGTGCACAGAGTCGACGAATACTACGACAGGTGGGCCGTTCTCATCCACGAACCCGTGGAGATACATGGACAACAACTTTACGCTTTCTGGAAACTATAATTCTTCAGCCGCTTACGCGCTCCAGAGCAGCGACAAGATCCAGATCAACAACCTGCCATGCTATGGGAATGACGGCAACCTGCTTGCCAATGGCGCATTCTTGAGCTCTGGAACATCGTTCAGTGGCATTCTCTGGGTGAGATACACCTCAAACGCAGGCTCCGAGAACGGAGCATCGAACAGATGGATAACTGCACAGATTGCAACAGTCACGGCGCAGGTTAGCGTTGAGTCGACCAGTGCTTATGGGAACAAGACCAGTGGAGGCAGCAGCACTACGAGCGGGACGACAACGGTTTCTGGAGGCAGCAGCACTACGAGCGGGCCAACGACAGCAGGGTCAACGACCATGCCGGGCAGCGCGCTTCTCCCGCTCTCGTCCCCGCTGATAATCCTGATAGCTGGAGTGATAATAGTAATCGTAATAATCATACTTTACCTAAGGAGTAGGATGTCGTAACCCCTGTTCTGATTTCCCGATCATAACGGCACGGCAGGAGACAGCTGGCCCAGCCCGAGCGAACTGAGAAGCGCTTCCGGGTTGTCGTAGTATGCGCTGACTGCCTCGCTTATGCTCTTCATGTCGCGCTTGCCCATTATGTTGAGCTGCTCTAGTATCCTGGCTCTCACCGCCTCTTCAGCAAGGATGTCGGAAGGCGCGACGCCCACCATTTTCGAAAGGTTGTCCCTGTATGTTATGCTTGGCATCATCGGAGCTGCCTGGTTCGTCTTGTAATCGTACTTGAACACGTCGGAGAGAAGCACCTGGGTCTCAATGCCCGATATCTCAGATATCTGGACGACCTTCCTCTGCGGCTTGCCGTCCCTGTAGAGCGATGAAACTACGACTATTGCATCTATCACCGGGATTATGTCCCTCGGCACGTTCATCGGTGAGTGCTCAAGCCTGAGTATCACATCCCTGCTCGTAGAAGCGTGTATTGTGCCCATGCTTATCTTCCCTATGTTCATCGCCATGGCAAGGTCGTTCGCCTCCGCTCCCCTTATCTCCCCTATTATTATCAGATCAGGCCTCATCCTCAGCGCGTTCTTTACGAGCTCGGTCATTGGCAGGTCTGTGTTCGTTTCCAGCCTTGCGGTGTTGTCGTGCGCCTCTGTGTTGAGCTCGTATGTCTCCTCTATTGTGACGATCCTCTTCTCAGGCCTGAAGAAAGAGAAGAGCGTGTTGAGCAGTGTCGTCTTCCCAGACGCGGGAATTCCCCCTATCATCAGGTTGGCAGGCTTCACCCTCAGGCCGTCGACATACAGCCAAAGCCTTGACGCGATCTTGTAGTCCAGAGTCCTGTTGTTGATTAGGTCTATTATGCTGAGTGGCTTCTGCTTGAAGTTCCTTATCGTGACGTCGTATCCGACGGGGGAGGTTATTACATTCGCCCTGCTTCCGCTAGGCATGTGCACATCCATTATCTTGCCGTGCGCCTGTTGGTTGGTCGCATAAAGCTTGAGCTTCCCAACGAATCGATTTAGCTTCTCCTGGCTGTCGAAGCTCACATCAAGCTTGATGAATCCCCTGAGCGAGTCAAAGACGTAGATGTTCATCGTGTTGTTTACCATTATATCTTCTATGGTGTTCGATTCCAGCAGGTCCTTTATAGGGGTTAGGTCGTTGACGTCAGCGTAAATCTCCCCCAGATCGCTCTCGCTGATGTCGGGCTTTATGTTCTTCGCCGCGGCGTGTATGAACCTTTTCCTGTTTTCCTCTTCGGAGTGTTCTGCGAACCTTCCAACTAGCTGCTTGAGCACAAGGTCCTCTATCTCGTAGAGCTTCCGGTCCATGAAATCTATTCATTATGGAGGAAAAGGCTTAAATTAGTTGTTCGGGAGAATAGAGTCCACTATGAAGTCGGGAGTGTATCTGACAAGGGCATCGTAAGACTCACCGGTGCCAAGGTAGAGGAGCGGAATGCCGGTGGTGTATGCGATGGATATCGCGTTCCCGCCCTTCGCATCAACATCCAGCTTCGTCAGTATTATCCCGTCTATCCTCATGAACTTGGCGAATTCGCGCACCTGCTCGGAGAGCTGGTTCCCGGTTGTGCTCTCGCCGACGAATATTGTTATGTCCGGCTGTGCAACGCGCACCATCTTCTCCATCTCCTTGATGAGGTTCTTGTTTGTCTCCTGCCTTCCCGCGCTATCAATGAGTACCGCTTGTATGCCGTGCGCCTTCGCGTAGGCTATAGCGTCGAAGGCTATGCTTGCCGGGTCGGCGCCGTACTTGCTCTTTATGACTGGCACGCCGACCTTCGTCGCGTGGTGCTCCGTCTGTTCGATCGCAGCAGCACGGAATGTGTCGCTGGCGGACATCACGCTGCTTATGCCCTCCTTCTTGAGCGCATGGGCGATCTTCGCTATGGTGGTGGTTTTGCCTGTGCCGTTCGGACCAAGGAAAAGTATCTTCACCGGCGTATTCCCGACTGCAATCTTCTCCTTTACGAACAGGTTTACATCTATCCCTGCCCTGCTCCTGGCAAGTATGTCAAATAGTGACTTCCTCACCGCATCGACAAGGTTCCTCTGTATATTCCTTGAGTCGAGCTTCGTTGACTTGAGGTTTCCCCTTAGATCCTCGAGAAATGCCTCCGCAGCCTCGAACGAGACGTCCGATTGGAGTAGGGACAGTTTCAGGTTATCGAGGAAGTCGTCTATCTCTTTATCTCCGAGGGTTATATTGCTTGTGAATACCCCTTTTATCTTTGTCTTCAGCGAGAGCTTGAGCAGCTCCTTGTTATCCTTCTCCCCGCCCCTCCTCTCCTCCTTCACTTCATTCTTCGATTCGATCGGTTGCGGTTTTGGGACAGGATGTGCTTCTTCCTCAGGTTTAGTCTGTGGTGCCGGTCGCGGTGGTTGTGAAGGAGGAAGTGCGGTCTTTTCTTCTTCTGCTTTTGCCTCTGCCCTCTCGGCTTTCTCCTTCGCCTCCTCTCTTCTTTCCTCCCTTCTTTCCTCCTTTGTCTCTTCCTTTATCTCCTTTTCCTCCTTCTTGGCGAATATCTTTACGGCTTCTGAAAGCTTCTTCTTCAATCCATCGAACATTCTATGACCTAGAATCAGTGGGAGAGCTCCTCTATCCTGTATGCAATCTCGAGCAGCGCGCGCTCCAGCTCCCTCCTGTTCTTAGTCAGCTGGTTTATCGCGTTCGTCGTGTTGTCGACGGCCTTCGCAACATATCCCTTTGCGCTGGCTATGTCCTTCTCTACAAGGAAGCCTCCTCCGACGTTAACCACAACACTCTTCTGATTGGTTATTGCGCCGCCGGCGTACGCGCCTCCGCCAAGACCAAGAAGCAGGTTCTTGTTTACTATAGTATCTATGTTTTCCAGGGTCTGCTGCGTGTTCTGGAAGTTCTTCAGCGCATCAAGCCTGGTGCTTATCTCGCTGGCTATGGATGCATATTGGTTTTGGTATATCTGGTGCATATAGCGCAGCTCATCCAGCTGCTCGCCGCTCGACGGTTGTGCAGCAGGCTGCGGCTTCTTCAGCTGGTTCGACGGATTCGCGTTTGGTGTTGCCATAAAAACACTTCTGAGTATCAGATATATCCTTTCTTTCACAACCTTTTTATGCATTGTTTTATTCGTTCAGTTCAAGGCCTTCCATTATGCGCGCAAGTTCGAAGCCGGTCGTGCTGTCTCCGACGACTATGCCGTTGGAGTTCGCGACAACAGAGAGGCCGAGGCTGAGCGCACCAGTGTTTGCAGTCGTGCTTATCGAGTTATAGCCTGTAATCCTGTCGACCTGCGCCTTCTGCGCATCGGTGGCGTTGTTTGTTATCACAAGGCCCTTGTTCGTGAGTATGTTGTTCGCGCCTACGGTCTTGAACCCGCCGAGCTCATCCTTTATCGTCTCTACGCCGAGCACATCCCTTATGGATTGGACAGCCGTTGCATCGAAGTCAGGATTGACTATGGCAATCTTGTCATTGGCTAGTATGTTGTTGCCGACCGCGTTCAGCCCGCTCTCTAGGACGGATATGTTTATGCCAAGGTCCTGCTCCTTGAGCATTTGGAGCTGCCTCTCCTCGACGAGGTTGGAGAGGAGCATCCCGTTCGAGTTCGCTTTTATGAACAAGCCTACAAGAGAAGTCCCGAACGCAGGAAGGAAGACTGGGCGCACACCGAGGTTACTGCATATCAGGTCCTCATTGTGCTTTGTGACGTCGTTGCCGAAGAAAGCGTACTTGTCGGTTGCGCTGATGAATGCACCGAGATAATCGCTCCCTTTTATAGTGCATTTAGCAACGCCCATTCTATCACTGATAATACGAATAAATGTTTAATAAACAGTCGCCTACTTCGCCGGCTTTGAGGATTCGCCTGGTTTTTGTTCCTGCTTCTTTGCTTCAGGCTTCTGTTGCGCCTTCTCCTTTCCCTCCTTCTGGGCTCCTTTCTCCGGCTGCTGACCTTCCTGCTGCTCCTTCTTGGTTATCGAGAAGAGTGATTTCTTTCCCTTCTTCTCCTCCTTTGGGGCTTCTGCCTTCCCCTCGACGTAGGGCAGGACGTCTGCGGTGTCGGTTCCTATCTTAACCCTGACTTTGAGCGGCACCATCTTCCTTGAGTAGTGCTTGAATATCAGGTTGTTGAGGTCGTAGCCTATCTTGACGTTCTCGGGGTCAAGCTTGGTGTAGTGCGCTATCCTTTCTCGCACATAGCGGCTTGCCTTCCTAGCCCTCTTCGTGCGGGGTTGCTTCACCAGATATTTCCTGAGGTTTATCGTAATCAATCGCTCTGCCATATAATCACATATTTTTGTTATTCTTATTCTCCGGATATTCGCATCTTAGTCCTTCTCCAATTCCTCTGGAAAAGGTTCTGCTGCACCCTCCTGTGCGTGCGGACGACCGCAAGCGTAGGGGTGCGCCTTCCCTGTTTTATCTTCTTTCCAAGCCTGACCTTCTTTAGCTGTGTTTTCTTCGACATCTTCCCACTCTTGTTTTTTGCTTCTCTTTTTTCCTTTCACTTGTGCTTGAACTCAATCCTTGATTCCGGTCTTGCAGTAACCTTCTGCAATATCATTATCAGCTGCTCTTCCGTTATCTTTCCGTTTATCCTGCTGCCCTGGGCGAGCGATATTATGAGGTTTACCAGCTGCGAATAAAGCTCAGGGTTCGCAGCCCTTATGTTCATGAGCCTTTCATATGCCTTAGGCGCAAGCAGCCTCTGCATCGCTTCCTTCTTCTGCTGCTCGATCTGCGCAGCCTTGTACTGCTGCATTATCGCTTTCCTCAACTTCTTCTGCTCAGGATCCGCTTGCTGATCCTCTTCATAATCCATAAATATCCTTTTGCTTTTCGCCTTTCTTAATCCTTCTTGATCTCCTTGCTAAGCTTGTCGAGGAAGGACTTGCCCTGTGGGGTTATCACTCTTCCTCTTTTCGTCTTCTTTATCAGGCTTAGCTGCTCCAGCCCGTCGAACGCATCCCTTATTATGCTACCGCCGCTCTGCATGTGGTGGTGCCTGTGCACCCTGTGCTCCTTCCTCGAACCGTATCTTGTCCTCAGCTTTGAAACGCCGACAGGACCGTTCGCGTATACCTGCCTGAGTATAGATGCGCTCCTCACCCAGTAGAAGTCCGGATCTTCGGGAGGGCGCTCTCGGTCTGCGCCGCTCTTAGCATAGTTCAGGTAGTCTGGCTTCTTCATCTTCTCCTTGAGCCTTGCAGCCGCTAGCTTTACGAGTTCCGAGCCTTTAACTTCCAGTGCATTAGCCATGAATATCATCGATGAAAAAGACCGTTTCTTTTGACGTAAAAGTAGTCTTTAAGGCACTAAATACTCTGTCGAAAACCTATTAATACCTTTTGCTTGTAAATCACGGTTGCTTCCAGTAAACCACTGCAATGTATTAATAACTTCTGATTGATTTATCTGTGTTGGGTGCGATATGGCAAGGGCAAAAGTCTCGATAATTGGTGCTGGAAGGGTGGGCTCAACAACTGCGCAAATCCTCGCTTACAAGGAGCTATGTGACATAGTGCTCTGGAACAGGACCGCGGGGACAGCTGAGGGGGTTGCGCTAGACCTAAATGAAAGCGCTCCCATATTCGGCTTCGATGTCGATATAGAGGGGACAGACGACTTCTCCAGAATAAAGGGGAGCGCGATAGTGGCTGTCACAGCCGGCGCGCAGAGGAAGGAGGGGATGTCAAGAGAGGATCTGCTCGCCACAAACTCTGCAATAGTGATAAGCGCCTGCGAGCAGGTCAAGAGGTACGCGCCAAAGAGCAAGCTGGTAGTTATAACGAACCCGCTGGATTCGATGGTGTTGCTTGCAAAGTCAGTGACTGGGTTCCCTAGGCAGAGGGTGATGGGCATGGCCGGGATACTCGATTCGTCTAGATTCCGCGATTTCATAGCAAAGGAGTTGGGAGAGAGCGTGAGCGACATATCTGCGCTGGTGCTTGGCGGGCATGGTGACTTTATGGTGCCGCTTCCGAGATATACCACTGTAAGCGGGACGCCAGTAGAGGACCTTCTCTCAAAGGAAAAGTTGGCAAAGATTGTGGATAGGACAAGGAACGCTGGCGCCGAAATCATAAGGCTTGAAAAGGAGTCAAGCGCATTCTATGCGCCAGCCGCATCGCTGGCACTTATGATAGAGGCTATGCTGAAGGACAAGAAGATGACCCTTCCGTGCGCTGCGTACCTTGATGGAGAATATGGAATAAGCGGCATCTTCATGGGGGTGCCAGTGGTGCTCGGCGCAAAAGGAATAGAGAAGGTGGTAGAGCTGAAGCTGAACAGCGAGGAGAAGGCACTGGTGAAGCTGTCCGCAGAAAAGATAAAGGGTTCGGTGAAGGGGCTGAGATTGAATTGATGTTTTGGTGTTGTCATGGTAAATGGGAAATTATCTGCAGGATTCAAGAAGGGGCTTGAGGATGTAATCGCAGGAGAGTCAAAGATATGCAAGGTTGACGGGAAGAGGGGCAGGCTTTATTACAGGGGATATTCAATAGAGGACCTTTCGACAAACTGCACTTTTGAGGAGGTGACCTACCTGCTCCTCGAAGGGAAGCTGCCCAACAGGAAGGAGCTGGCTCGATTCACAAAGGAGCTTTCATCGATGCGCAATCTTCCTAAATACGTTGTGGAGATACTGGAGGAAGTGGCGCACAGGACCACGCCGATGGAGGCGCTCAGGACGGCGGTAAGTTCGCTGGCGGGAGGCGATAAGGATGTCGAGGGCATCACTACAGATTACCACCTTGCGCAGGGGAAGTCTATGGTTGCGAAATTCGCGACTATTGTGGCCTATTACCATAGGATAAACAACAAGATGGAGATTGTAAAACCAGATCCGTCACTCGGGCACGCAGCCAACTTCCTGTACATGGTCACAGGAAAGAGGCCGAGTGAGATAGAAGCTATGGCGATGGACCAGGACCTTGTGCTGCATGCGGAGCACAGCTTCAATGCGTCTACCTTCGCTGCGAGGATCACGGTGTCTACGCTCAGCGATATGTATTCCGCAATGACAACAGGCATAGGCGTGCTGAAGGGGCCGCTTCATGGAGGGGCAAGCGAAGCTGTGATGAGACAGCTGCAGGCCATAGGCTCAGTCGAGAAAGTGGAGCCGTATGTCAAGGATGCACTGTCCAAGCACCGGAGGATGATGGGAATAGGCCACAGGGTCTACAAGGTGTACGATCCGCGCGCAAGGATATTGAAGAAGACTGCAGAGCGCTTCAGCAAGGCGACGGGAGACATGAAGTGGTACAACATCGCTGACAAGATAGAGAGGGTGATGTTCAGGGAGAAGAAGCTCTACCCTAATGTGGACTTCTTCTCCTCGATAATCTACAATGGCCTTGGCCTGCCGCTGGAGCTCGACTCCCCAATATTCGCAATATCAAGAGTGTCGGGATGGTCTGCGCACGCGCTCGAACAGTACGGAGACAACAGGCTGATAAGGCCGCTCGACTACTACACCGGACCGATCGATTTGAAGTTTATTCCTATAGACGAGAGGAAGTGAGCGCTTGGCATACAAGATAACACTCATCCATGGGGACGGAATAGGTCCAGAGGTTTCTAGAGCGGCGCAGATGTGCGTGGATGCTGCCTCTGAAAGATTCGGCTTCGATGTCGACTGGGAGGAAATGCCAGCAGGCGAGGAGGCAGGAAAGAGGTATGGAAGCGTGCTTCCTGAAGAAACGCTCAAGTCGGTAAGGGAGAACAAGGTTGCACTAAAGGGCCCGATTACTACACCAATCGGATCCGGATTCAGGAGCGTGAATGTGGATCTGCGGCAGAAGCTGGATCTCTTTGCAAACGTCAGGCCTGCAAAGCTCATCCCGGGAGTCGAATCGAGATATTCTGATGTAGATCTCATAGTGATCCGGGAGAACACCGAGGACTTGTATGCCGGCATAGAGTTTGATGAAGGAACGAAAGCAACGAGCGATCTTATCTCATTCGCTGAGAAGAATACCGGAAAGAGGATAAGGAAGGATAGCGCGATATCGCTCAAGCCAATATCGATATTCGGTAGCAGGAGGATAGCAAAGTTCGCTTTCGATTATGCGAAGGCAAATAAAAGAAAGAAGGTAACTGCGGTGCACAAGGCAAACATAATGAAGTATTCCGATGGCCTTTTCCTAAAGTCGGTGCAGGATGTGGCGAAGAAATATCCATCGATCGGATTTGAGGATAGGATAGTAGACAACATGTGCATGCAGCTCGTGATAAAGCCTGAGCTGTATGACGTACTGGTTTGCCCAAACCTTTATGGCGATATTGTATCAGACCTCTGTTCTGGATTGGTGGGAGGGCTCGGGGTCGCACCAAGCGCGAACATCGGAGAAAAATATGCCGTTTTCGAGCCGATACACGGAAGCGCGCCTAAACATGCCGGAAAAGATGAAGCCAATCCGACAGCGTGCATACTCAGTGCTGTGATGATGCTCGAGTACATAGGGGAGAAGAAGGCCGCTGCTGCGCTCGAGAAGGCAGTGGTAGAGGTGATAAGGAAGGGGAAGAAGGTCACTTATGACCTGAATCAAAGAAGGCACGTTGGCACGGGGGAGATGACGAAGGAAATAGTCAGGGAGATGGGAGGAAGTGCATGACTATAGCGAGAGACCTTGCTAGGTACGTAAGTTCTGTTAGCTTCAGCGACCTCTCCAGGGAAACTGTACACAGCGCAAAGAGATCGCTGGTAGATACTTTTGGATGTGCGATTGGCGCGTTCAATGCTGAGCCGGCAAGGATAGCAAGGGAGACGCTCAAGGGTGTAGAATCGAGACATTCTGCAACGATACTTGGAACGCACTACAAGACGGATGCGTCGTTCGCAGCATTTGTAAACGGGACGATGGCAAGATATTTCGATTATAATGACACGTACGATGGCAAGGAGTTCGCGCACCCCAGCGACAACATATTCCCAATCCTTGCGGTGGTGGAGGCGCAGAAAGGCACGGGAAAGGACGCGGTCCTGGGCATAGCGCTCGCGTATGAGCTGCAGTGCAGACTGGCTGACGCAGCAAGCCTGTGGAAGCATGGATGGGACCATGTAACATATGGGTTGGTCTCTGTCAGCGCGGTGGCGGCGCGGCTAATGGGATTGGGGGAGGAAAAGATAGAGCAAGCAATAAACATCGCACTCAATTCGCATATCACAATGAGGCAGGTAAGGGCTGGTGAGCTCTCGATGTGGAAAGCCCCTGCGTTTGCCAACTCGGCAAGGAATGCCATATTCGCAGCAGAGCTCGCAAGGAATGGGATGACAGGACCTTCCCCCGTCTTCGAGGGTGAAGATGGATTCTGGAAACTCGTGACTGGAAAGTTCGACCTTGACACCAGAAAGTTCGGAAACAGGAGGAATAAATTTAAGATAGGGCAGAATCTCTTCAAATACTATCCGGCGGAGACGCGTGCGCAGACTGCAATATCCTCAGCAATCGAAGCCGAAAAAAGTATAAGAGGTGTTGATGCGATAAAGAGCGTTGTTGTGGAAACAAATGAGGCTGGCTATAAGATTCTTGGGAAAGACCCAGAGAAGTGGCATCCCGCGACAAAGGAGACTGCTGACCACAGCCTCCCATATCTTGTTGCTGTCGCGCTCCTAGACAAGGACATAAACCTCTCTTCGACAAGCGAAAGGCGAATCGGCGATAGGAAGACCTTGGATCTTATGAAGAGGATACGCGTAGTCGAAAACAGGAGGTACACCGCTTTATTCAACAAAGGAGGGACCGTAAACGCTGCCGGAATACGGATTATTTTGAAGGATGGAAGCAGCGTCCATAAAGAGCAGATTTATTCAAGAGGGCATCCGAAGAACCCAATGAGCGACGAAGAGCTCGCTGAAAAGTTCATCGGCTTGTCTTCTGATGTGATGAGCAGGAGCAGGGCAGAGTACGTCATTGAAACTATCTGGAAGATCGAAAAGATTGACGGCATCGGGCGGCTCTTCTCGATAGCCGTACTGTCCTGATTAGTGCTTGTAAGAAAACTTCTGTCCCTTCCAGATATCCGTATCCCCCCAAAGGCCAAGACGCCATGCGTTGTATTCGGTTATCTGGGTGTGGTCTATGAATAGGTTCACGTCCTTCCCTACGTTCTTGAGGTACCATTTGAAGACTTCGGGGTCTGCTGCTTCGAACATCCACGTGCTGTAGCCGAATTCTTTTATCAGCCTCTTGATTATGTCGGTCCGCCACTCCTTTGGTGGCAGGTCTTCTGTTATTCCCTCCGACTCCATCATTATCTCCTTTGCCCCGGCGGCGATGTGCATCTTCGCCTCCTTTATTGCCTCGCTGATTGGCTTCATCTTGCGCTCGTAGCCTACCATATGTGTACCTGCACCTGCGCCGCGCATGAGCGTGATTTCAGGCTTTGGCCTAAGTCCTATGCTTCTGACCCGCCTAACCATGGCTACCTTGTCCTCCAGAGTCATGCTTGCCACAAAACCATTGGATATCTCAATCACATCGAAGCCGAGCTCTTTGCACTCATCAAAGTATTTGTCTACTGCCCTGGACCCATCGACGGTCACCCTTTCAACAAACCCGCCGGTGGACACGTAGATGTCGCGGTCGTGCGCCATCTTGATTATCTCACGCACCGTGCTCTTTGGAAGAAGCATATGAGTGCCGCACGCGAACTTGAAGCCGTCGAAATACTCACTCCATTCATCAAGGACCTCCCTGATGTACGTCTTTGTGACGACAGAATTGTAGTAAGGTATTCTGACTTCCGTCTTCCATGATTTCCTTGGCTTCTTTGGAAGCTCGCCTATCTTTACGTAGTCGTACGCATGTATTCTCATCTCTCCACCTTTTCCGCATTTACCTTCTTCACAGAACCTTCGAGTATGTCAAAACCTTCCTCAAGCGCTTTTTCGCTTATAGTTATCGGCGGGATTATCCTTATCGCTGACGTGCCTGCAGGAAGCAGCAGCAGTCCATTATAGAAGCTGTCCTCTACTATCTTGGTCCTCTCCTCGATGGCGTGCTCCTTTGTCCTTTTGTCCTTCACAAGCTCTATGGCAAGCATCATGCCAAGACCTCTCACATCTCCAACGATCTCATAATTATCCCTAAGTTCGTTGAGCCTTTTCATCATTATCCTGTTCTTCCTTTTTACCATTGACTCGATGCCCGTCTTGTTCTTCTTTATGTAATCAAGCGTTGCGCTTGCAGCCGCTACCGCTACAAGGTTGCCGCCGAACGTACCTGCGTGCGAGCCTGATGGCGTGTCCCCAAATGAGCGCTTTGCGATTGTCGCCCCCATGGGAAGCCCTCCGCCTATGGCCTTTGCCATTGTATAAATATCGGCGGTAACGCCGAAGTTGTCCATTGCCAGGAACTTGCCGGTCCTCATATATCCAGCCTGCACTTCATCAGATACTAGGATTATGTTGTTCTCGTCGGCTATCCGCCTCAGCTCCTTCATGAATATCCTTGGTGGCACTATATAGCCGCCCTCTCCCTGTATGGGCTCCACAAATATTGCTGCTATTTCCTTTGGAGAGTACTCCTTTGCCATTATGACTTTTTCAAGATGGTCTATGCACGCAAGTGCGTGTTCATCCGGATCGCTTGCATGGAACTGATCCCTGTAGAAGTTAGGATACAGGGAATGTATCGTATTTGGAAAGGGGCCATAATGCTCCCTGTGCACAAGCTTTGTGGCAGTAAGGCCGAGCGATCCAAGGCTCCTGCCATGGAATGCGTTGGTGAACCCGACGAGATAGCTCCTCTTCGTGAACAGCCTTGCCAGCTTTATCGCGTCTTCGTTCGCCTCCGTTCCAGAGTTCGAAAGGAATACCCTTCCGAAGCCCTTTGGGAACATTGTCAATAGGTTCTCTGCGAACCTTACCGGCAGCTCTGCGTGATAGTCCAGGAAGGCAGCATGCATTAGCTTGTCTATTTGGTCCTTTGCCGCTTTCCTTACTGCTGCGCTGCCATTTACGCCGAAATTGTACACGCTTATGAAGCTTGAGAAGTCAAGGAACTTGTTGCCTTCCACGTCCCACGCATAGTCACCAGAGCCTTTTGCCGCAACGAACGGATAGTGCTCGCGTGTGGTGGTGAACATTATCTTCTTATCCCTTGCTATAAGGTCGAATGTCGTCTTTGTGAGTTTTATTTTAGTCATTTCACTTACCCGACATCTTGTACTTAGCGTATTTGTAAAGCGCGGCTAGGGCTGCTGCTGCATCGTTTGGCGAGTCGTACACGGGAACGCCCTGGCTCTCCATTACTGCGACATGCGACTTTGTATATGAACCCCCTGTGCTCACAGCAACAAGAGCCTTGTTCTTCATTGCCATGTACTTTGCCACGGTTTCGGCGACGCCCTCATCAGCTCCCGGAGTCTGGAACAGGACTATTGCCATCACCATGTCTATGTTCTGATCATTGCTCAAAAGCTCGAATGCGTCAGAATAGCGCTTCCCATCTGCATCTCCGCCTATGTCCAGCGGAAGCCTTATGTTCACTATAGGCGGCATAACCTTCCTCAATGCAGCTTGCGTTGGCTTTGAGAGCTCGGGCAGCACGAGCCCGTTCTGATAGACTGCATCCGTTGCTATCACGCCGTGTCCGCCGCCATTTGTGATTATCGCGACCCTGTTTCCTTTCGGCAGCGGTTGGGTGTCGAACACCTTCGCGAAATAGAGCAGTTCTTCCAACGATCTGGCAATCGTGAATCCGAACTGCTCAAATACCGCTTCGTATGCCTGCGCGCTGCCGGCGAGAGACGCGGTGTGCGAGTGCGCAGCGCCCGCACCGGATTCCGTAACGCCCCCTTTGAGTATGACGATAGGCTTTATTTTCGTTGTCTTCTTTGCAACTTCTATGAATTCCTTGCCCCGCTTAACCCCTTCCAGATAAAAGACTATCACCTTTGTATCCGGATCGTGCGCAAGGAAATTGAGTATGTCTACCTCGTCTACGACAGCAGCGTTGCCATAGGATATGAATCGGGCTAGGCCAAGGCCTTCCCCGCTTATCAGGTCAAGCGTGGAGCTCCCGACCGAGCCGCTCTGTGAGACAAAGCTTATTCCGCCGACGTTCGGCTTGTCTATCTTGAAGGTGGGCAGGAACAGCGTATCGCTCCTTGAGCGCGGATCCATCACCCCAAGGCAATTCGGGCCTATGACAGGGAGCTTGTATTTCTTTGCTATCCTGACCAACTGCTCCTGAAGCTCGACATTCCCCACCTCTGCGAATCCAGCTGTCACTATTACCACTCCTTTCACCTTCGCCTTGCCGCACTCTTCCAGCGCCTTCGGCACTGCGGGAGCAGGGATCGATATGACAGCAAGGTCTATGGGCCGCCCGATATCCAGGATGCTTTTGTAAGCCTGGTGGCCCATTATCTTGCCTGTAGCGCTGATGTTGACAGGGTATAGGCCACCTGCGAATCCTGCGTCTATGTAGTTCTGCATTATTGCCTGCCCGACTTTGCCCTGTTTTTCTGAAGCCCCGATTATCGCCACGCACTTCGGATTCAGTATGTGCGTAAGGTCCGCATATTCTGTTTTGCCATTCATCGGTTCACCATATTGTCCAGCCGCCATCTACCGGAATCGTATGTCCGGTTACATAATCAGAAGCGTGCGAAGCCAGAAATAGCACGACGCCCTTTAGATCATCGTGCCTGCCCATCCTGTGCATAGGTACGAGCGATTCAACATGCTTTACGAATTCCCTGTCCTTGAACAGGCTCTTTGTTCCCTCGCTCGGGAAAGTCCCTGGCGCAATCGCGTTGACATTTATCCCGTATTTTGCGAATTCGACAGCGAGGCCCCTCGTGAGGTTCACGATTCCGCCCTTTGAGGCGTAATAGGACGGCATGTTCCATCCATCCGCTGCAACTAGCCCAAGCACACTTGAGAGATTGATTATCCTGCCGTACTTGTTCCTTGACATGTATTTCGCAGCTTCCCTTGACATTAGGAATGTGCTTGTCAGATTCTTCTCGATCTCGTTTGTCCAAGCATCCCTGCTGAATTTGAATGAAGGCGCATCCCCTGCTGTCACTCCAGAAGTACCAACGTTGTTCACAAGTATGTCTATCCTCCCATACTTTTCAAATACAGCCTTGCAGAACTTGGTTACCTGCTCCTCTTTTGTCACATCAACCTTCATGAAGAATACTTCCGTTTTATGTTTCTTTTTCAACATCTGCGCAAGCTCTTTCAACTTGCTCACCCTCCTCGCGCATATCGCGAGTCTCGCGCCCTTCGATGCAAGAACGTCTGTAAATACCTGGCCAAGGCCGGCAGAGGCACCAGTTACTATCGCAACCTGCCCCTTTAATTCAAAAAGTTCATTAACGTCCATGTCAGAGCACCCTTTGCCTATCTTCGCCGAACAGACTATTGTTGAAGTAGAAGAGTTTTGTTGGCGTCACCTTTACAAGCGCCTTTGCGCTCCTAAAATACTTCAGTGTTGCGCCACTCCACTTTACGTTCCTCTTGAAATATAAGTTATATGCCTTGAGCGTGTTTATCGGCCCCTTTACCCACTCTGCGTAGCCCTCTAACTGCACTCCCACTTTTGGGCCAGTTATCTTTTGCTTAGTTGAATAGACTGCAACAGACACCTTTCTATTTTGTGAGATGTTTCGCATGTGCCTCGATTTAGGATTTGAAACAAAATACAGGTTGAAATCTCGATCATATGCGAATACTACTGGAGCAGTCCAAACGCCATCCTTTCCATGAGTTGCCAGTGCGCAATACAGAGTAGAATCCATGCATTTCTTTCCCAGCTCATTTAGGTTTGTCATTTTTCTCACTCCAGCATTCTCAGGTCTACCGCATCGTAGGTGCCGTTATGCAATATTATCGGGTTTAGATCCAGCTCCTGCATCTTGCTGGCAGCAAACATCTTCGACACTTTCAATAGAAGGTCTTCCAGCATCTTTGCTGACTTTTCATCCGGCGCGATTATCTTCCTTGACTTCAGCTGTTCCAGCATAGACCGCGCATCGCTCCTTGTTATTGGACACGTCCTTAGCGCAAAATCCTTAAAAGTTTCGACGTAGATCCCTCCCAGGCCCAGCAGTACCATCTTTCCGAACTGTGGATCCGTATTTCCTCCCATTATTATCTCTATGCCTTCCTTCACCATCCTCTGCGCGAGTATCTTGTACGGCTTGAATTTCGAAGCCCTCTTTGACAGGTCCCTGAATCCCTCAGTTATCTCCTTGTCTGAAGAAAGGCCGAGGAGGACGAGGCCGCTCTTCGCCTTGTGCAGCGCCTTGCCTGAGATGGCTTTGAGCACTATCGGTTTGCCGGCTGCGAATTTTATCGCATCCCCATAAGAGGAAACATACTTACTCTCTATCGATTTTATCCTGTATTTTGCAAGAAGATGCTGCGCCCTATCGTAATCGAACAGTCTAGGCAATCTCACCACTAAAAGTGATAAACAGAAGCATTATTTATTCCTTTTTATCCCTGTTTTAACCGGTCATATGATAAGTGCACAGTCTGCGATGGAGTATCTCATGACATACGGGTGGGCGATAATAGTCATACTTGTCGTCCTCGCGATACTTTACACTCTTGGCGTATTCACGCCAGGTGCAACATTGGGGAATGCGTGCAGCGGTAATTTCAAATTTACATGCAGCGATGCACTACTTTCGACAAATGGCACAGTCTCATTTGACTTTGGGCAGAACACTGGATCCATAATCTATAATCTCGCATTCGCATGCACCGAAACGAAGAACTCCACCGGAGGTCCATATGCAGCCACAAGTCCATGGTACTACGTAGGCTCGAATGGCCAACTTCTATCAACTCCTACTTCCGGTTTCTCTCTCGAGAGCGGCAGGACGATAAGGCTCCTCGGCCTTCCCTGCTTCGACCAGAACGGCGCTGCACTCGAATCCGGATTCATGCACAGGGATGTGACGTCCTTCGCCGGTACGCTCAACATCGGGCAGAGATTCACAGGGATATTGTGGGTGAGGTACACTATACACCCCGGCACCGCCGGAAATGAGATGAATGCATGGGTGCAGCAGCAGGCGAGCGTTATAAATGCACAGGCTGGAGCTACTGGCGGAACAATCGCAACAAGTTCCACTACAGTATCAGGAGGCACTTATAGCTGTAGCTCCTTCAGCACTTGCGAAGCGAGCCAGCCCGGATATGCCTGCCCAGGTTCATGCTCGACCCAATGCAATGCGACGAGCAACTCTAACCCTGCATGCGGCGGTTTTGGGAAGTACTGCAAATTAAACCAGATACAGTGCGTGTCTACTACTACTACCACTACTACGACTAGCACTACTACGACTATAATGGGGAAATGCGTCGCGGCTACGCCAACATCAACATATTCCAGCAGCGTGCACTATGTCCCTATAGAGCTTCAGAACTGCCAGGGAACGGGCACATCGACACCTTTCCAACAACTAATTGACGTGCCGAGCTCGAGCTACAGCAGCTACATAGATTCTGGGTGGGATAACATAGAGTTTACAGTAGGAGGTCCTTATGGAACCGGCTCTCCGCTTGATGCGTGGATTCAGACTGCAAACAACATCGCGCTTACGACTCCCGTATGGGTAAACATGGATAGCAACAGCGTACCATCGGGAGGCAATGTAATCATATATATGAACTTCATGCCAAGCTCTGTGCTGTCAACATCAGGGCCAACTGGCGAGGCACCGCAGATTAGCGGCGGTTATGGGCAGTACGATGATGGCACACTTGTCTTCCCATTCTACGACAACTTTGCTGGAACGTCGCTTGATTCAAATTGGCAGTCTGTAGCACAGACTGCAGCTGTGCAGAACAACGGGCTCACCCTCAGCGGTCCGTATGCAATGGTAGTCAGCACAGCGTCATATGCTCCAGGAGTATTCTTCGAGGCGAACATGTCAAGCGCGGACAACCCTGGCTTTGCCTTCGTAGGCGAGATGGTGCAGTATGGAGACGGCTATGGAACTATATATTACAACGGTGGTGGGGGTGAAGAGGGCGGCGGAGTAACAGGTAGCTGGCCTGACTCAAGCTATGGCTGTTGTTTGGGGCCAAGCAGCGAAACGGGATGGAATAGCCTGGGATTCGTTGGTGGTGTATACGGGGTGGCGTGGCTTGGGACCGGATCGCAGGTATATATAATACCAGAAAGTGGGCTGCGCAGCACTTCCGATACTACGCTAACAATCCAGAACTTCTACCTTGCACTTAGTGCGGACAGCGGATGGGACACTGGAACAGCGGTATTCAACTGGGCAAGAACACGCGCATACCCGCCTGGTGGAGTCATGCCCAGCGTGGCATTTGGCAGTGTTGTATGAGAATAAATAAGTCGCAGAGCGCGATAGAGTACCTTACCACTTACGTATGGGCACTTATACTGATCTCGATAGCTGCTGTGATACTTTTCTTCTTCAGCGGGTATGGAAACGCACCGCCTTCAGGAATCGGCGGGGCATGCGCCACATTCAGGCCGAACGGTCCCGGAACGCTGCCGATCTTCCTGCAAGGAGTATGCAATGATGCTGCGCCGAAGTATGTGGCAAGCCTGCTAAGCCCGACATCCGCTATCGATACCCCGTTGGCATTTTCCAGCAATACTGTAGCGACTACGGTATCTGCATGGGTGAAGATAAATGAAACAGCGGGGAATCATCCTATAATAAGTTCTACATGGACACTTGCTGAAAATGGCGGGGAGCTCTGGTTCTATGCGTGCACAGGCGGTGGGTTCATAAGCGGGAGCAGCTTCCATGCCGGAAGCATACAAAACAACACGTGGGTGAATGTCGTTGTCACGCTGAAACCGACCACGCCTCCAAATGAGAATGTGACTCTTTACATTAATGGGGTAGAATCGATGAGCAACACCACTGTGAGCGGACTGCCTGTAGGGAATGACTATATGGTAGGCAGCTCAGTGACTTGCGGAGTTGGGCAGTTCAACGGATATATCGCAAATATGCAGATTTACGACACCGCACTTTCACAGGGCCAAGTTAGGGCACTATTCGAACAGGGGATAGGAGGCAACCCAATCTCAATCAATAGCCTTAGCGCGTGGTACCAGTTTAACGGGGATACAACAGACTATAGCGGAAATGGCGAGAATGCAACCGCATCTTCTTCTGCGTTTGCGCAGAACTGGCAATCAGGTTATGCCCCGCCATGATTGGATTGACTACGGCAACACAGCCGACTACCACCTCAACTTCAACATCAACGACGACATCGTCGACGACAACTTCAACAACGAGCATACCCATACCAATCACACTCGCAAGTGGGCAATCTAATCCGATTGGGATTGCAGTTTACAGCGGCAATGTATATTGGACTGACCAGAGCTCTGGAGTAGGAACAGGTACGATAGAATCTGTTCCAATCGGAGGGGGAAGCATTACTACGCTCGCTAACAACCTCTATGGCCCTACGGGAATAGCAGTTTACAATGGTAACGTCTATTGGTCAGACCAAAATAACCCTGGTACGATAGAATACGTCCCTGTTGGTGGTGGAAGCAACACGGTTCTTGCATCCGGTCAGGACGATCCATTTGGTATCGCAGTCGATGGCGGCAATGTATATTGGGTGAATAGAGGCAGCTCTGGTACAGTAGACTCTGTTCCAATAGGAGGCGGAAGCGTAACCGTGCTTACCTCCGGACAGGCTTACCCGACCGGCATCACGGTTTCAAATGGTAATGTATTCTGGACAGATCAGGGCACACCGGGGAATGTTGTGGAGTGTTCTCTAGCATCCTGCACCCCGATAACCCTTGCAACTGGCAGGTCTGATCCGCAAAGCATTGTAACTTATGGCTCCGATGTATACTGGGTAGATTCGGGTAGTTCCGGTTCCATGTCCTACGTTCCAATTGGTGGAGGCAGCGTCACGACACTTGCCTCTGGGCTAAACTTCTATGGTATCGCAACCGATGGAACTAACATTTATTGGACTAACTCTACCAACACGGGCGCTGTGTACTCAATTCCGATAGGCGGAGGGAGCATCAGCGTGCTTGCATCTGGGCAAAACTCTCCTTTCGGTATCGCAGTTGACGGAACCAATGTTTACTGGATTGATAGGATAGGCACGGTGGAGCAGATAGTTAAGTAGCAGCTAATTTTTGGCATCTGCCACTTTGTCATAAATCAGATATAGCCTGCCCAGAAAGCCAGGCCGAGAACGAGTATTATCACTATTATTGCCACGGTGATAGCCATGTTGCGGGTCTTTGCGCCTTTCGACTCTTTTATTTTTTGCTCCACAGATTCTGGTGATGCCGATGCTCCTGCAGTTGCTGCAGTCTGGTCTCCCTCCACAGGCATCTGTACCCCTTCCATCATTGCCTGGTCCTGTGCAAGCAGCTCCTCCTGAGTCGGAGCCGCTCCTGCCGTCATTGCGCCAGCTGCGGTTGCGCCTGGTGCAGCCATCGTTGGCTGTACTTGTGGCTTGGGCTTGACAGGCATGCCTGCCTTGACCTGTTTGAAGCCTTTCTCAGTCAGCATAACGGAGACCGCGCCGCTCCTGAATTCATAGGTAACAAAGTCCTGTTGTGAAAGCTTGAAAAGGTGCATTGCAAGGTCTCTCGGCCTGACGTTCACGCCTGCACCTATGTCTGCCGGCGTAGTCTTCCCGTTTGAAACCTGGGTGATTATTGCAAGGTCGAGGTGATCGAAGTCGATATTTGCCTTCGTATTCGCCTCATCGATGAGCTGCTTACCTGTTTCTGTTATGGTTATTATGCTCTGGCCTGGCAGCGCGGTGTTGAAGGATATGAGCTTCTTCTGCGAAAGCGTAGCCGCGATGTTTGCACCGTCAAAGTAAGAGGAGTTGAGCATCCCGCCGAACCTCTCCATGGTGGTGTCGGGCTTTATTTTGAGCAGTGAGGCTAAATCGAAAAAATTGATTTCATCAGGCATAGCATTCGAAACATATTGAAAGCTAAGATTTATATACATTCTATAGGCAATCCGATTGGGCGGATTTATGAGGGACTATTGGTCGCTTTCTGGCGAAAGGGAAAGGAAATATTTCTTTGGCAAACCGAACGAGGCAGTACCGGCGCTGGTCAAGGAAATGAAGAGAAGGGGAATGAGGAGAGTGCTGGACATTGGTTGCGGTTTTGGGAGGAATTCAATATACTTCATAGAAAATGGATTGGATACATATGGGTTCGATAATTCCGAAATCGCTGTTAAAACGCTCAGGAAAAGACTGAAGGAAAAGGAAATGAAGATGCACCTGGCTCTCCACGACAGCAGCAAAAAGTTTCCTTATAGTGACGGATTCTTTGATGCGACCGTCTCCATATCGGCGATCCACCATTCAACATACAAGAATCTGAAGGGGATTGCGAAGGAGATTGAGCGCGTGACGAAAAACAGTGGAATGCTGCTGATAACCGCGCCAACTTACAACTCAAAATACGGGAAATCGGAAGCTAAGAACTTCAGGCGAATCGGATATAGGAATTATGTTCCCCTGGATGGCGTAGAAAAAGGCGTTCCGCACTTCTACTTCGATGAAAAGAGCGTGAAGCGCCTCTTCGGCGGCTTTGATATAAAGATAAGGAGGGTGGCGAAGGAGAACAAACTTGACACAGGAAGGATTGCAATGTTCCTCTACATAACCGGGACAAAAATCGGCTCTCCACCGCATTCGACTCAAAAGAGCTAAAAGCTCTGGGTTCTCCATAGTAGTCATAGTGTTTTCGATGCAATTGAAGTTCTATGGAGGCGCACAGGAGGTCGGGAGGTCTGCAATACTCATGAAGGATGACAGGAGCCTGCTTTTCGATTTTGGCGTAAAGCTCGATCACAGGATGGAATTTCCAGTCGGATCCCCAAAGGCTGACGCGCTCATTGTCAGCCATGCGCACCTTGACCACAGCGGCTTCTCCCCTGGTCTCTACAATGAGAACCTCATACCGAGTTTCGGGACACAGCCAACACTGAGGCTCTCAAACCTCCTTCTTGACGACTCGTTAGGCATAGCGAAGAAGGAGCACGCAAAGCCGCAGTTCTCGAAGAGGCAGCTGAAGGAGTTCATCAACAGGTACATAAGCATGGACTACCATCATGTTACGCACTTCGGAAACTTCGATATCGAATTCTTCGATGCAGGACACATCTGCGGCAGCTCGATCACTCTCGTCGAGAGGACGCAGGCAAAGGATTACAGGCGCATAGCTTATACTGGTGACTTCAAGCTCTCCCCGCAGTTGCTGCATAAGGGAGCCGAGATAGTGAAGAGCGACGTGCTGATCATCGAATCAACATACGCAACAAGGGAGCACCAGGACAGAAAGAAGGTGGTGAAGGACTTCATAGATGGAGTGAAGAGGGTGGTTGACAACGGCGGGACAGCTCTCGTCCCTGCGTTTGCAGTAGGAAGAAGCCAGGAGCTGCTCGCGCTCCTCTACCAGCACGACCTGGCTCAGTATACTTTCTTCGACGGAATGGCAAAGGACGCAACGCAGATAGTACTCAACAGCCCAAGCTATGTGGCGAACTACGACCTGCTAGCCAAGGCTGCCAGGAACGTCAACTGGATAACAGAAAGAGACGAACGAAAGGAGGCGCTTAACGGGCCATCTGTAATCCTGACAACAGGCGGGATGCTTCACGGAGGGCCGGTCCTGGACTACATAACAAAGCTAGGCCCAAACTCTGAGATATTCCTCACAGGATACCAGCAGGAAGGCACTAACGGCAAGACGCTGATGGAGGACGGAACAATAATGATCCAGGGAGCGAAGCATAGGATCCCGCAGCCTGTCAGCTTCAACGATTTCTCAGCGCATGCGGGGATGAGCGACCTTTTCGAATACGTCAAGAAGAGCGACCCAAAGGCAGTGGTCTGCGTGCACGGTGACGAGGAGAACACGATATCGCTTGCGAAGGCGCTGAAGGAGGAGGGATTTGCCGCGTATGCCCCAAAGATCGGAGACGCGATAAGGTTCGACTGATTGCTTCTACTCCTCTATTTTCAGGAAATCGAGATACGCCTTGAACATTCCTCCGTTCTTCAGGTTGTTCAGCAGGACAGTTGCGTTCTCTATGTAGAAATTGTTCAGTTTTATCGCAGTCTTGAGCGGATCTTCTTTCTTGTGCGACTCGAAGACGGAGACTATGTTGGGCCTCGAGTGCGACGAATCAGGAGTCGTGCTCTTCCCCAATTTCTCTTTTATTCCGAGATGGTTCATTATGTCATCTCTTAGCTGGAAAGAATAGCCCATGTTCACGCCGATATCATAGAGGTCCTGCTTTGCCGGGGAGGAGATGCAGTCTGCGACAACGCTCGCAGAGACGCCCATCAGGGAAGCAGTCTTGAGCTGGGCTATCCTTAGGTAGGAATTCAGGTCTAGCCGAATCTGCTTCGACTGCACCATTATGTCTATCGTCTCGCCTGCACACATGTCCATTGAGGCTTCGGATGCCCTCCTGACCGCAACCGGGCCATAAGCGCTCGCCAACTGTATAGCCTTCGCGATGAGTGCATCGCCGGCAAGTATCGCTTTCTCTGTCCCGAATTTGATGTGGACCGCTTCCCTGCCCCTCCGGGTCGAGTCCCCGTCCAGTATGTCGTCATGGACGAGGGATGCGGTGTGCAGGAGCTCTATGGCAACGGCGAGATCCACATATTCCTTCGGGTCCTTTCCGAGAAGGAGCGCGGAACTGAATACCAAGCCTGGCCTGACCATCTTCCCAGGGCTTTTCAGAAGATGTGTAGATGCTTCGCAGAGTTCTTCGTTAACAAATTCCTCACTGCCGAGCTGCCTTACTCTCTTTTGTGCGAGGGAAAGAGCGGAACGCACCCCGGATGGAACGAAAACCCCTTTACTGATACGAAGAGCTAGCGAGCGCAAAATACCACAGAAGTTATTTGCTAGAAAGGGATTTATATTCGCACCTGCCGTTAGACGATGTCCAGCGCTGCTGCGATTATAGGAAGGATTATCGTGGCATCCCCGTCTATTGTGGTGTATTTCGCCTTCTCCTTGATCTTGCCCCAAGATACCGCCTCTGTGAGCCTTGCTCCGGATAGGCTGCCGTCGTATTGGGAGGCTGTCGTTATGTAGACCGCGTAGTCAAGACCGTCCTTGAACTGGTTCCACCAGATAACGTGATGCTTGCTTATCCCTCCACCGAGCATCAGCGCTCCAGTCACCTTGTTGTCGAATGAGATGTTGCTGAGAGCTGCCTCGTCCTTTATCAGGTTGAGCTTGAAGTCGTTGGTCTGCGCGAAGTAGACCATCTGAGTGCCGAAGGAGCCGTCCAGTATGCCTGGTGCGTAGACCGGCACATTGTGCAAGTATGCCTGCCGCAGTATCGAATTCTCGTCCTTGATGCGCTTACCGAACTCGCGCGCGAGGTCGCTCGCACTGAACTCGGTCTGATGGCCCTTTTCTGAATATATCTCCTTCATTACCTTCGTGAACGCCTCCTCTACCTTTGGTCCATACTCATCCTTGTCTATGAAGATGTTGCCTAGCCTGTAGATACCAACCTTGTGCATGTAGTTGTCGTCGATCTCGAAGGTGCCTATGTTGTACACCCCTCCAACTGCCCTTGCTATGTCGTGGTCGAATGTGCCGCAGGTGGTGATTATGGCATCGAAGTGCTTCACCATGCTGGCTAGAACCCCCCTCAGCCCGGTCGAGACCAGGTCTGCGGGGAAGGAGAGGAAGTTGAACGACTCCTTGTCGCTTATCATGTTTCGCAGAGCATCCACTCCCTCAACCATATGCTGGCCTGAGAATCCGCCCATCTTCCTCATTTCCTCTATAAGCTCGGATACCTTCATGCCCTTCTTGAGCTTTATGTCCTTTACCCTGCTCTTAAGCAGCTTTTCCTTGTCGCTCATCTTCACACCTGATTCGCAGGTAATTCATGGTGCAAGAGATATAAATACAGAGCATATTGCAGGTGCATTAGAAATCGATGGAAGGATAATTCATCTGTGGTTGACCTGCTTGGCGCTCTTCTGCTCCCTTATGTAGACCGCCAATGTGTTTATGGCCTTGCTCGCGCCAACAAGTGCGTCTGCGAACTCCTTCGCATTTGACTCCAGAGTCCTCATAACATTTGGATTTTTAGCCATATTGTCTATGAAGAACTGCAATTGCTCGAGGGAGCCTGCCCCGTACTGCCATATGTTGCTTATCCTGCTTACAAGTTTCTCCAATGCAGCGGGGACAGAAACGTGGACAAGCCTGTCCATGGCAGCAGCGAGGGCTTCCTCATATATCTCCCGATACGCATCACCGTCGAAATACCCAATGCTGTACCGCTCGATTTCCTCTTTTGTCATGAAGCCTGCGCTTTGCTGGGACGAAGGAGGCGCCCGGGGCGGTACCATGCTGGCCGCAGGCTTTGCATCGTCTGGAATGTTTGCGGCAGAGGCATACTTCTCTATCAATATAGCCGCATTAAGCAGCCTGCCGGCAATTAGCGCTTCCGGTGCTGACCCGTTGCTCCCGCTGATCCTTAAGACTGTGTCTCTCAGTTCAT
This sequence comes from Microcaldota archaeon, assembly GCA_021790455.1. Lineage (GTDB taxonomy): Archaea > Micrarchaeota > Micrarchaeia > Micrarchaeales > Micrarchaeaceae > JAJZYD01. The sequence goes on from JAJYDY010000001.1 coordinate 50,967, forward strand.
CGATCTCGCTACTGCCATCAGATAAGTCGACACCGAAAGCATCACCGATGCTTGCTCTTATGAATCCATCCATGTGACCAAGCAGGGAGCGGAATGAGGCTTCATCCCCTTTATCGCGGTAGGCAAGAGCATCAGAAAAGGTCTGTCTCGTGTTGTTCCACAGGGAAAGGAACCTTTCCACCCCTGACGGGGTGCTTTCGCTGAAAATGCGCTTTAGCTCTTCGAGCACTGGAGTGGCAGCCCTGCTGCTTGTTGTTTTTTGTGTTTCCACAATAGAAAGGTGGGTAATTCTTGATATTTAAGCTTCTCG